>JAJFMS010000959.1 GCA_020696885.1 Armatimonadota bacterium
GAGAAGATCAAGGCCCAGGGGATCGCGCCGCTCACCTACCAGGGGAAGTACCCCTACTATGCGCTCCAGGGCTTCCTGCTCCCGTGGGCCATCAGCCTGGGCGGCGTGGAGGTGATCGGGGACCTGGAGACGCTCAAGCCGGGCGCGTGGAAGTCCGAGCCGTTCCTCAAAGCCGCGAAGATGGTGAACGAGCTGCGGGAGAAGGGCTACTTCCAGAACGGCGCCAATGCCATGAGCCACACCGAAGCCCAGATGGAGTTCCTGCAGGGCAAGGCGGCCATGATCCCCTGCGGCACCTGGCTGGACAGCGAGATGAAGAAGCAGAAGCCGCCCGGCTTCCGCATGGCGTTCTTCCTGCCGCCCCACGTGAACGGGGGTAAGGGCGATCCCACGGCGCTGCAAGTGAGCGTGGAGCCCTGGATGATCCCCTCGCAGGGGAGGAACCAGGCGCTGGCCATCGACTTCTTCAAGTACCTCACCAGCAAGAAGAAGGCGCGCGAGTTCGTACTGGAGAAGGGCACCCTCACCGCAATCAAGGGCACCGACCAGGCGCCGCTGCCCGAAACCCTCCGGGGACCCGCGGAAGCCTTACGGACCGCCCGCGTCACCTGGACCACCCGCTACTCTCAGTGGTACAAGCCGATGGAAGAAGGGGCCAAAACCGCGATGGCCTCGCTGCTCCAGGGCACGACCACCCCGGAGCAGTTCTGCGAGCAGGTAGAAGCCGCCGCGGAGAAAGTCCGCCGCGACCCCAACACCCCGAAGCGCAAGCCGTAGCGCGGTTCCGGCCTTTCACCCGCCTTCCGGATGATTGCCAGGAGTCCGGCTGTAAGGCCGGCCGCTTCCCGTTATGACCACAGGCAGGTACCGGCCCGCTGGATCGCGGGACTCCTGCAGTCGGTCGAGGGCGCTTCGGGAAACGAAAGCCGGCATCACCGAGCGCCGTGCGCCGCGCTTCCCAACACCCAACACCCGCCCGTACGGGCTATTTGGTATCCCGCCACAGCCACCGCAGCGCATCCGGGAAGATCGCCTGCCCATGCCGGCCGCTGTGGAACCCCTGGCCGAAGTCGAACCGGTAGTCGTAGCCCATGTACCGCAGCGAGGCGGCCATCTCCTGGTTCGCCAGCGGCCAGCTTCCGTGCTCGTTGTCCAGGTCATTGGCGCCGTCCTGGAGGTAGACGCGGAGCGGCTTGCGTGGGGTCTTCCGCAGCAATGCCGCGTAGTTGTGGCCGCCTTCGCGCAGGGTTGGTCCGGCCGCGATGTTCACGAAGCTGCCCACGTGCGAGAGCACCTTGTGGAACTGGTCCGGCATCTCCCACGCCACGGTGTAGGCGCAGATGCCCCCGGACGAGGCGCCACAGATCGCGCGGCGGTCCGGATCGGTGGTGAGGTTGAGCGTCTTGCCCACCTCCGGCAGCACCTCGTCCCGGATGAAGTGGGCGTACTTGTTGGAGAGGGTGTCGTACTCGAAGCTCCGATTGGAGCGGCCGTCCGCGAACCGGCCCGGGTTGATGAAGATGCCCACCGTCACCGGCATGTCGCCGGAGTGGATCAGGTTATCGAACGCGGTGGCGGCGTAGAGGTAGCCGCCGCCGTCCTGGAACACCATCACCGCGGCCGGCTTGGCCGGGTCGTACTGCGCGGGGGTGTAGACCCACCAGTCCCGGGTGGTGCCGTCGAACACCTTGCTCTGGAACGCCGGCATCTGCTTGACCACCCCCTTCGGCACTCCGGCCTTCGGCTGGTTGTCCGGGTGCGGCGGGTAGACCTCGATCTGGTGCGAAGCGCCGCCGATGCGCGCCATCCCCACCTGATACTGGTAGGCCACCACGGCGAAGTTCGGGATGATCCCGGTGCCGGCCCAGAGCTCGGTGTCGCCGATGCGGGTGAGCGGCCAGGAGCGGATGTTCCCGATCTGCTGAACGCTCGGGTTCCGCTCCGGGGTCTCGATGGCCCACATCGCGAGGACCCCGTCGATCTTCGCCGGCGGGCCGGCCTTCAGGTTGTCGTTCCGAAACGAGGCGCGGATCCGGTTGGCCAGGGCCGTCGCCGCCTCGCCGGTGGGCGGCGTGGCCAGCGCCGCCTGCAGCTCGGCGGGGGAGATCGGGTTGTTCTGCGCATGGGAGCCCGACGCGGCGCAGAGGAGCAGCGCGAGGGCCGGAAGGAGGGCGGAAAGGCGTTTCAGCATCGACGGTCTCCAGAGAAAGGAATCGCTGCGACCGTTCCGCCGGGCCTGCTGCAAGTCCTTCCCGGGGTACCAGACCGGTGTGCGTCTTACGATCCGGGCAAGCAAGCATTTCTGACGTGCATGGACCACCCGGGAGTGCGTAATGCGTGTTCCGTAATGCGTAACGAAACCGCCCTCGCTCGGTAGGACTTACCATTACGGAGCACGCATTACGAGCCGTCCGCTCGTTCGCCGCCTTGCCCGAGTCATGAAGCGCACCTTACCGGACAGGACTCCGCAGGTGCGCGAGCGCCGGACTCGGAACAGATCCCTGTCTCACAGGAGGAACGGATGGCTGCCGACAGCACGAAGCGGGTGCGATTTCCCCAGATCAGCGCGGACGCGTTCGTCAGCGAGACGGATCAGCTCGCGCTGCTGAACCTGCAGCGGATCCCACTGCTACCGCTGGTGCTGCGGAAGTTCCACGAGCACGCTGTGGATCACGTGCTCTACGCCTACAATTCCTCCGAGTCGGTGCGGTGCAGCCCCCGCCAGTACCCCACGCTCTACCGCCTGCTCCGCGAAGGCTGCGAGATCCGGGACCTCTCGGAGCCGGAGCTGTACGTACGCTACAGCTTCCGTTACAACGCCTACACCGCCGGCGTGCAGCGCACGTTCATCGTGCTGGAGTCGTCGCTGATCGATGACTTCACG
>JAJFMS010000960.1 GCA_020696885.1 Armatimonadota bacterium
ATCTCGGCAGCACCAACCTGCTGAACCACTCCGGCCTCTACCGGGTGGAAGTAGCGGTGACGCCGTCTGGCGGCGACACCGTCAAGCAGGTCTTCAGCTTCACCAAGTAGATCCCCACTCTCCTGGCCTACACTGGCTAACCAAGGCGGAAGGAGGAATCGGTTCCTCCTTCCGCCTTCATCCTTCCCCTGCTACCACATCGGAACGGCCAGCTCCAAACGCTGGCCGGAGCGCAGCACGGTGAGCGCGGCGCGGTTGCCGGGGCCGTGGGTGAGCCGGAGGTAGGCGAGGAGCTCCCCTTCGTTGGCGAAGCCGGTCTTGCCGTCCGCGGCGAGGATCACGTCTCCCACGCGGAGGCCGGCCTGCTGCGCCGGCGCCGCACGGGGGAGATACAGGTTCTTGACCTGCAGCCCGATCCCGTCCGCGGGCACGCCCAGCTTCGCCCGGTCTTCCGCGGAGAGCGGCGAGGACCAGACACCCCAGCGCAGGCCCGGTCCGGAAGACGGCCGCCAGGAGAGGTCAGTCTTCTTCCACTCCCCGGAGAGGGAGAGCGTAACGGGCCGGGTCTGGCCGCCCCGCAGGACCTCCGCCCGGAGGGTGGCCGTGTCCGGAGCCCGGTTCAGCACCCACTGGACATCGGCCTGTGAGAGGAGCGGTTGTCCTTCCAGGGTGCGAAGCTCGTCGCCCGGCTGCACTCCGGCACGAGCGGCGGGAGAGCCCGGTAGCACGGAGGCCACACGGAGGCCATCGTCCACCGCCAGCTTCATGCCGGTGTTCTCCGGCAGCGGGTAGACCCAGAGATCGGCCGGCTTCAGGGTGCCGGCACTCCACTTCTGTCGCAGCGGCTCCTCGCGCACCTGATGGCAGTGGATACAGCCATCATTCCTGGCGGCCACACGGGCCGGACGTTTTTCCAGCCCGGGGATCTGGTTAGCGGTGCGATACTCCGGCGCCGGACCGCGCTTCGCCGCGAGCTGGGCGCGGTTCTTCGGGTACTCGCGGTGGAGAGCGAGGGCACGCTCCATCGCCTTGCCGAAGGAGGCCAGCGAGACGTGGGTGGTGGACTTCGGACCGTTCCCGGCGCGGGTGCCGAAGCGGCCGTAGACCGTGCCGTCCGCGTTGAGGAACAGCGCGGAGAGGGTCTGGTCGTAGTCGAATTGGAACAGGGAGAGATCCAGTCCGTTCATCTGGACCAGGCGCACGCACACGAACTGCTGCTGGAGAGCGTCCAGCTCGCTTTTAGGACGGACCAACTGCCCGTCTAGCTCATGGCAGGCCGCTCAGGGCACGCAGCGGAGCACCGCCAGGATCGGCTTCCCGGTGGCCTGCGCCTGCGCCACCGCTTTCCCGAAGTCGTCGTAGATCCAGTGCGCCGCCACCTCGTCGTCGAACAACGCCTTCTGCAGCATGGTCTGCGCCTTCAGGCCGGCTGCCGCGAGCAGGCCGACCGCTGCTAGCAGGCTCACCGCCCACCGGACCCGCGCCAGGCCCGGTTGGCCCTTCTTCCTTCCGATCATATCGTTCGCCTTTCGTGGATCGGGCGGCATTTGAAACGTCCGGCTCCACACCGGCTGGCGACACGCGCGATCCTCCCATAGGCTTCTTGGCCAAAACCTATGCCATCCCTTCTCCGCGCTGGTTTCTCTCCTCCCCCGCTGCTGAGCACAGAATACGCAAAATACGCAAAACGGGCGAGGCGAGCGGAAGGAGCTGCTCTCGGGCCGCCGGATCGGCTCTCCCAGCAGGGTGGGATACGGAGAGCGCTCCGCCGGGGGGCTGGATAGCGGGCACCGTCCTACACGCCTTCATGATGTCTGCCGTAGCAGGACCCCGCTCGGGCCAGCGGAACCGCCTCTCGCCGCGCGCGTCAGTGGAGGTATGATGCTTCCCTTCACCCCCAATACGAGCCAGACGGAGCCCGCGGCGCGGTTTGAGGAGTGGCTGCCGCTGCGCGGGCGGTGGCTGCGGCACTTTGTGCTGGGGATGCAGATTGCGGTGGCAATCCTGGTGTGGCTCTTTTTGCTTCCGCGTTACAACGTGACTTGGAAGAAAGGTCCTGTCGCTGCTGCCCGCAGCCAACTCGCCTGTTTCGTCACCGCGATTGAGCTTTACCGCGCGGACCATGACGGGAGGTGCCCCGCTAGCCTGCGAGACCTCGTGAGCCCGCCGCCGAGTTTCAGCGCAAACGAGGCCGCCCGGTGGCAAGGTCCTTACCTCAACGACGTGACCTGGGTCCCTGACGACCCGTGGGGCACCCCGTACCTCTACGAGGCGCCGGGACCGGCCGGCGCGGCTTATCGCATCACCTGCCTGGGCCGGGACGGACGGCACGGCGGCCGGGGGGAGAGCGCGGACCTCGTCAACAAGCCCCGCCGCGACTGAGCCCGCCCTCCAGGCCAGAACCGGGGCTCATCCCGCGCGTCATTGGGGGTATGACGAGCCCCTCCCGCCTCACTACAAGCCAGCCGGAGCCCCTCGGGGACTTCGAGGATTGGCTGCCGCTCCGCGGGCGATGGCTGCGCTACTTCGGCCGGGTGATGTTTGGTCTAGTCCTGGTCATGCTGTTCAACGCGGTGCAACCGTACTCCCGCCGGACCAGCAAGGGACAGCGCGGTGCGGCCTCCAGCCAGATCGCCAACTTCAAGACGGCCATCGAGCTGTACCGGGTAGACCACAACGGCAAGCCGCCGGTTGATCTCACGTGCCTGGTCTCTCTGCCGAACGGCGCCCATCCCAAAGAGCGCTTGCGCTGGAAGGGACCCTACCTGAACGACGTCACCACGATCCCCGCGGACCCCTGGGGCAACCCGTACATCTACACTGTGCCGGGTTCGAAGGGACAGCGCTACGAGCTGACTTCGCTGGGGGAGGACGGCGTCCCAG
>JAJFMS010000961.1 GCA_020696885.1 Armatimonadota bacterium
GGTGGTGCTCCGTCCGACCCCCGCCGCCCCGCCGCGGGTGCGAAGCCCCTGGTTGCAGCCGACGACGGCAATGATCGCGCCGAAGACGAACGTCTTGATGAGGCCGAGGACCAGGTCCCGCGGCGTCAGTAGATCGCGTGCGGACTGGAGGAACACCGAGCTCTCCACCCCTGCTCCGAGCACCGAGACGAGCCACCCGCCGCCGATGCCGGCTGCGTTGGCGAAGATGGTGAGCACCGGCAGCATCAGCACCGCGGCAATAAAGCGCGGCACCACCAGGTAATGCACCGGGTTGACGCCGAGAGACCGGAGGGCGTCCACCTGCTCGGTGACGACCATCGTACCGATCTCCGCCGCGATTGCAGAACCCACGCGGGCAGCGACGACAATAGCGGTAAGAACGGGAGCGGCTTCCCGGGCCATTGAGACCGAGACGATCCCGCCGATGAGCCAGTCTACCCCGAGGCGCTTGAGCTGGTTCGCGGTGTGGAGGGCGAGCACCATGCCCGAGAAGGAGATGGTGACGAGGGAGATCGGGAGGGAGTTGACCCCGATGGCGGACATCTGCCGGATCGTTTCGAGCAGCAGGATGCGGCCGCGAAGCACGGCTCCCACGGTGCGAAACAAGAGGAGTGCGAGCTCCCCGGCCCATTCCAGGAACTCGAGGCTCGCCGGGGGATCCGGTTCGGAACGGGGACGTGCCTGGGCCAAAGGGATCGCCTGTCTCTCATGCGGCCCGGCTCACGCGGGCTAAAGCGGCGTATGCGCGGCACGAAGTGAGCGGCGCCCGTGCCTGCGGAAGCGTGGGAGGTTGTGGCAGTATATCCAGGACCGCCTTAACAAGTCAACGAGCGAGCAACCCCTTGGGGATCGTAATGCGTAGACGCCCTCGCGCCACGGTGGTTTCCTTACGCATCGCGGATTACGCGTTATGAGCCGTCCGCTCGTTCGCCGCCGTCTTCGCTACTTTGCCCGGATCATGGAATGTACCTCCCCTTCCCACCCCTGCGCCGCGCCCTAACCCGCTGGTATACTGTCGGTATAGTGTCGTGTCCAGGTGGTAAACGATGAGACTTCCGCTGCATCGACGAGCGGTGGCGACCCTGCTCGCCGCCGTATGGCTTCCAGGCGCGGCTGCCGCCCAGACCGGCGCCGCTCCGGCCCCCATGGGCCCGCCGGAAGAAGCGCGTGCGCCGATCCCTCCGGGGGTGCCTACTACCGCCGAGAACGTGCACCTCCCCACCGAGGGCGAGGTCAAGCTCGGCCGGGAGAGCGCGGTCCTCGCCGAGAAGCAATATAAGGTCGTCACCAGCGGTCCTTACCACGAGCGTCTCCAGCGCGTGGCCAAGGAAGTGGTGGAGGCCATGCAGCGGCCGGACATGGCGGCGGAATACCGCAAGGTGTACCACCTTCCCAAGTCCAGCGACCGCTCGCGCCGGGTTCCGTTCGAGTACTCGTTCAAGGTGGCGGACACCACCAAGGAGATCAACGCGTTCTCCCTGGCCGGCGGGCCGATCTACGTCACCAAGGGCCTGATGGACTACGCCACCACGGACCATGAGCTGGCGGCGGTGCTGGCGCACGAGTGCGCGCACGTGGCTTACCATCATGTAGCGCAGCTCGTGCAGAAGGAAAAGAAGCTTAACAGCAAGCAGATGTGGGGCCTCCTGGCCACTATCATCGCCGGCGCAGCGGGGGGCGGCGCAGCGGTGGCCACCGCGGGCAACATCCTGCTGGGGAGCCAACTGGTCTCCATCGCCACGATGACCGGCTACGGCCGGGAGCTAGAGCACGAGGCGGACCGCGTGGGTGTGCAGGCGCTCCGGGACACGAGCTACAACCCGGTGGGCATGATGACCTTCATGGAGAAGCTCGCCCGGGACGACCGGCGCCGCGGCAATCCGGACTACGGCATCTACCAGAGCCACCCGTACTCCAACGAGCGCGTGGCCGCCATCCGCAAGCAGCTCCTCGCGCTGGGCTACCGTGTGGACCCGGGCACGCAGCGCCAGGTGAGCGGCCGGTTCCGCACCGAGGTGGTGCCTGTCAAGATGGGCGGCAAGCAGTCCGCGGAGATCCGCCTGAACGGCAAGCTCGTGCTCAACGTGGTGGCGCCGGAAGACTACATCACTCCCGAAGAGCGCGCGCGCCAGATCGCCAGCCGGATGAGCGAGCTCTTCGCCGAGAACCTCACGTTCAACGACGTCCGCAAGAGCCCGGAGCAATCAGCAGTGCTGCTGAAGGGAATCCCGGTGATCCGGATCTATCCCGAGGATGCGCTCGCCGCCGGCGGAGCGGAAGCGGCCCTGGACCGAGCCTACCGGGAGATCCTGCGGGCGCTGATCGTGGAGCAGTTGGACAAAACGTCCTGATTAGCTTGGCCCCCTCGTGGGCGTCGACCCCGGCGCCCACGCCCCGCATGCTCAAAAAGGGCCGATGGAGATCGCGGCCGTGAGGCCGCACCAATGCTCCATCACTCCATCACTCCATCACTCCATCACTCCATCACCCCATCACCCCTACGCCCGGGCGCATGCCGGTGCGAAGTGCCGGCTCTCCGGGTCGTCCGGGTCCAGCGAGGCGGAGCGTGCGGAGCTGCCGCCCTGCACGATTGCGAAGACCGACGGCAGCACCAGCAGGGTGGCAATCGTGGCGGCAATCAGCCCACCGATCACCGCTCGGCCCAGCGGCGCGGACTGGTCCCCACCTTCGCCGAATGCCATCGCCATGGGGACCATCCCGGCGATCATGGCGGCGCTGGTCATCAGGATCGGCCGCAGGCGGCTCCGTGCGCCCTCCACGGCGGCCTCGCGGGCCGTCATCCCCTGCAGCCGTGCCCGCTCCGCGAACGTCACCAGGATGATCGCATTGGCCACTGCCAC
>JAJFMS010000962.1 GCA_020696885.1 Armatimonadota bacterium
ACTCGTCGCCTTGCGGCGGCGGTGAAGGACTGGGACGGCGCCGGTGGGGCGCTGGTGGTGTACGACGTGAACACCGGCGACGTGCTGGCCGGCGCCACCGCGCCGAGCTTCGATCCGAACGGGCTGAGCCTGGCGCGGATGCAGAAGTACGTGGCTGGGAACAGCCGGACCTCCGTGCTCACCAACAAAGCCCTGGCTCGGGACGCCCTCTATTTCCCAGGATCCAGCTTCAAGATCCTCACCGCGGCTGCCGGCGTTCAGGAGGGAATCACCGGGTCCGTCACCTGCCGGAACGGCCGCAACGCGGAGCCGATCAGTTGGGAGCACGGCAACAAGCGCTGGCGGCGCGATCCCGGCAAGATCTCCGACTACTCCAGCACCGGCCACGGCGCGATGAGCCTGGACTCCGCGATGGACCGGGCGATGACCGTATCCTGCAACGTCTTCTTCGGCAAGCTGGCGGCCGAACTCGGTCCGGAGCGACTGCACAGTGCGATGGAGAAGGCCGAGCTCTCCCGCATCCCCACGGTGGACGAGCTTGCGGAGCACCTGCCGTACTCCGGCTTCGGCCAGATCGACGTGAAGGCGAGCCCTTTGGAGATGGCGAGGTTGTCCGGCGCGGTGGCCGCCGCCCGGGAGCCCGGCGTGGACGAAACGGCGGCGCGACCTCACTGGGTAAGCGCCGTCGTGCGAGCGGGTAAGAAGCGCCAGCCGGAGGGCGTGACCGGAGCTCCGGAGAAGGATCCGTACCGACCCTTCACCCCGGAGGCCGCACACCGGGTGCGCGAGATGATGGTCCGTGTGGTGGAGGACCCCTCCGGCACGGCGCACGCGGCGTTCTACCGGGGTGGCACCCCGCGGCTGCCCGGGATCACCGTGGGCGGCAAAACCGGCACCGCGGAGTTCGAGAAGCGGCAAGGTGGCCGGAGCACGATCGGACGGCACGCCTGGTTCACCGGCTTCGCCCGCAGCGACCATGAGGCGACGCCGCGCACTATCGCCTACGCCGTGCTCGTCGAGGACGTGCGCCGGGGTGGCACCGGCGGAAAGGTCTGCGCGCCGGTAGCGCGGGACCTGATCTCCGAGATCCTGCCACTCCCGGGCCAGCAGCCCCCGGGGATGTTCGACCCGATCGAGCGGTTCTACCAGCAGGGCGTCCGCCGCGGCATCGACGCGGTGAGCGCGTGGTTCCGCGGTCTCTTCCAGCGGCGATAAGACTCTGTGTGATCCCTGGCTCGTTTAAACGACCGATCCGGATATTGCTTCGTAGGGGCCTCCTCCTGCCGCTGGCAGGGCGGTACTCACCGGCGGAGGGTGGTACGGCTTCGCGCGCACCTGGCACCGTCCGCGTTTCCCGGCGAAACACGGTGGAGGCCCCGACTGCCCTCCGGCCTCAAGCCCACCTACATTTCGCGGTCACGCCCCCGCCCTATCCAAAAGTAGGAGATTCCCACGGCTGGAGGGAATCTCCCAGAGTAAATACGTGCCCGCGGGTGGGTGCCGGTCACCGCGCCGCGGCGCGGCCGTTTTAAGGAGTGTTAGATGTCCAGCCAAGTGGCGCCGAGCGGCGCCAGCGCCATCGGCGCACGGCTTTCCGTGATGATGTTCCTCCAGTTCTTTGTCTGGGGAGCGTGGTATGTAACCGTCGGCAACTTTATGGGTGAGAACGGGATGAAGGACCAGATTGCCTGGGCCTACTCGGTGGGGCCGATCGCGGCCATCATCTCCCCGTTCTTCCTGGGGATGGTTGCGGATCGGTTCTTCGCCACGGAGCGCGTGCTGGCGGCCCTGCACATCGTGGGAGGCATTGCGCTCCTGGCCGCCCCCACCGTCGCACAGAGCGCCTCACCCACCGTCTTCGTGGGAGTGCTGCTGGTCCACATGCTGTGCTACATGCCCACGCTGGGCCTCACGAACACCCTGGCGTTCCACAACGTCACGGACCAGGAGAAGCAGTTCCCGCTGATCCGGGTGTTCGGCACCATCGGTTGGATCGTGGCCGGCCTGGTGGTCAGCGCCGTGATGCACGCGGACACCAAGGCCGAGCAGTTCTACGTGGCCGGCGGGCTGGGCATCCTGCTTGGCCTCTACAGCCTGACGCTGCCGCACACCCCGCCTCCTTCCTTTGGTAAGAAGGCCACCGCGAGCGATATCCTCGGCCTCCAGGCCCTATCGCTGATGAAGGCGCCCTCCTTCGCGATCTTCGTCATCAGCTCGTTCCTGATCTGCATCCCGCTCTCCGCCTATTACGCCTACGCTCCGGTGTACGCGAAGGCGGTTGGGTTCGCGGATCCGGCCTTCAACATGTCCTTCGGCCAGATGTCCGAGATCTTCTTCATGCTCGTGATGCCGCTCTGCTTCGCGCGGCTGGGCGTGAAGTGGATGCTCCTGGTGGGGATGGCGGCGTGGGTGGCCCGCTACGGCCTGTTCGCCGCGGCGGCGCCGGCCAATGTCCAGTGGATGGTGCTAGCCGGGATCATCCTCCACGGTATCTGCTACGACTTCTTCTTCGTCACCGGCCAGATCTACGTGGACAAGCGAGCGCCCAACGCCATCCGCGGCCAGGCGCAGGGCTTCCTGGTCCTGGTCACCCAGGGCCTCGGAATGTTGATCGGCGCGCAGGTGGTAGGCCAGATCGTGGCCGCCAACACCGTCGGCGAGACGATGAACTGGCAGACGATCTGGATCATTCCCTGCGTCGCCGCGGCGGTGATCATGGTCCTCTTTGGCCTGATGTTCCGCGACGATTCCAAGACGGTCGCTAACGAGGGCGGCATCCGGCACTGATGCCCGCTGGGCCACGAGTGTTGAGCAAACGAGAAGCGGCCCCCGGCTGGTTAGCCGGGGGCTGCTTCTCGTTGTGTGGGGCCGGGTAGCG
>JAJFMS010000963.1 GCA_020696885.1 Armatimonadota bacterium
CGGCTGTAGGAAATCACGGACGGTATAGTAGACCAGCGCCGGCCACTGGACCAGCAGAGCGCTGGCCCCGCTAATCCCCGCCAGCGTGAAGAGGCCCTTCTTACTCAGGACGTTCGTGCGGATCCACTGGATGGACGGCTGGATGGCGTCCCACGGGTTGCGCCATGGCTGCTGCACCACCCGCACTGGGAAATCGTGGTAATTCGTCGCCTCCGCGGTCTCCGGATCCAGCCGGGAAACGCGGATGACGCAGTTCGTCTCGGCCTGAGCGTCCGGCGGGGTGCCGATCTTCGTTCGCTTCAGGGGGTAGATTTCGAGCGGGATCTCTACCGCCGGCCTCTGGACCTCCACTGGCCCCGACTGGGTCTCTAGCGGCGCGTCGGAGATCACCTCCTTCATCGCGGGGACATAGGAGCCGGAGGCGCGCTTATGCTCCGCCACCGCACCGGTCCAGGGACGCAGGCAAACTACCCAGGAGGCGATGTCATAGTGCCACTGCGTGTTCTGATCGAGGATCTCGATCTTGCAGTAGAGCCAGTCGCTGCTCTCGTTGGTCAGGAGAATCCGGCCGTTCGTCCCCTTGCTGGAGGGACGGACTACAATCTCGGCGGCCGCCTTCTCTGAACGATCCGAGGTGATGGTCTGGGTGACTGCCTGGTTAACGGTTTGGAACGCCGCGTCCCATACGCCAACAGCCGGCACCACCATCAATCCGGGGATGTTGAGCTCCAGCCCGTCGCTCGCCAGCCGCGCTCTGAGGGCGAAGGGGTGAAACCCCGGCTCGCCGTTGCTGGGAGGCTTCAGGCGCAGGTAGAGCGACTGCTCCACCCTTGGATCCAGGTCGACCGTAGCCGCAACGGCCGTCGGCCCCGTGTCTTTCGGCTGCCGGACGCTAAGCTCGAACCGCTCCACGTGCCCGAAGCAGTTGAAGAGCTTTAATACGCCCTTCTCTTCTTTTCCCGCCTCCACCGTTACGGCGCGGGGGAACTCGATGGGATTGCGACTCGACATGGCCGGTTGCCGACAGAACGGAAGCGAGAAGGTTCGAGGGACAAGAAAGCGAGGGCAGCACGGCTGCCTATCAAGCTGTTCGACGGCGCTGGGCGCGCATCCTGCTCCCATGACGCTGGAACCGGACGCAGGTTGCTTTGTAGCCTGATCCACGGCAGCGGCTTGGCGCCTGGCAGGAAGCAGCACGAGGATCGGCGAATACTCGCTCGTGAAGGCGGAGTAGGAAGCTGCCCGCCTGAGCGGCGCGGGCTGGGTTTTTGGAAGTGGAAGCAGGGAGCGCACATGCCGCAGCACGGACCCTTTTGCCGGGTGCTGGCGCTGGCCGTCCTCTGGCTCGCCGGCTCGCCGGCGATGGCGCCGGCAGCCCCCCAGCCCGATCTCCTGGCGGCGGCCGACACTGCCTATCGAAAGAACCGGTTCGACGAGGCGGAACGACACTATCGCAGCGTGCTGGAGCGTGACAAAGGTAACGCCGCCGCCCACGCTGGGCTCGGCTTGACTCTCCTCATTCGCTCCGCGGAAGCAGAGGCGGCGGCGGAGCTGCGGCTGGCCCTGAGGCTGGATCCGGCTTCCGCGCCGGCACACCGGGGGTTGGGCCTCCTCGCCGTGCGGCAGAACCGGCTCGACGAGGCAGAGCGCGAGTACCGCAAGGCGATCCTGCACAAACCCAAGGACGGTTACGCGCACCACGCCCTGGCCAACCTCTTCGTCTCCCAGAACCGGCTGGAGGACGGGGAGAAAGAGTACCGGCGCGCCGTGGAGCTGCTTGGGGATGAGGATCCGGTTCCCCACTACAGCCTGGGCAACTTGCTCCGAGGCCTCGGCCGGTTGGACGAGGCGCGCCGCGCCTATCAGGCGGCGCTCAAGACGGATGCAGCGTTCGCCCGAGCGCACCACGGCCTGGGAAACGTGGCCGGCGATGAGGAGCGCTATGCAGACGCCGTTCGGGAGTACGAAGCGGCGATCCGGCTCGACAAGCGGCTGGTGGCGGCCCACATCGACCTGGGGAACGTGCATTACCTCCAGAAGCGGCTGCGGGACGCCGAGCGGGAGTATCGCACGGCCGCGGAGTTGGATGAGACAGACCCGTCGCCGCACTTCAACCTGGCCAACCTGCTGGCTTCGGACCGGCGGGAGGTGGAGGCGGAGCAGTCGTACCGCGTAGCGATCCGACTGGAACCGACAAACGGCGCCTTCCACAGTGCTCTGGCTCGCCTGTACGAACAGATGAAGCGTTACGCGGCCGCGGAGTTCGCATATTCCGCCGCACTCAAGATTCGGTTCGATGCCACGGACCAGGCCGGCCTGGTCCGGGCGCGACGGCTGAAAGCTGACGAGCCCTCCAATCCATGAGCGTCTGGCGGGCTACCCAGGCAGGCGACTGCTGATTGATCGGCGCAGCAGCAACTCAGCCGGCAGTGTCCTGGGCGACGGCGTCTGTCACCAGCTCCGCCGTGCCGGCCGCCAGTGTGATCCCTTCGCCTTCATGACCACAGGCCAGGTAGAGCCCGGGTACCCGGGTGCGGCCGATGTAGGGCTCGCCGGAGGTCCAGGGCCGGTAACCCACGTCGCGCTGGGTCCACGGCACTTCACGCACCGCCGGCAGGTAGCGGGCGCCGCACTCCAGGATCGCCGCTCCGGCCGCCTCCACGTCTCCGGGCTCGAAGCCGGCGAAGTCCCGCGTGCCGCCGAAAACGCACTCCCCGCTCGGGTGCTGTTGGAACCCAAAGGTCACCGACGCCGGGTCCGCGCCCTGCTTGGCGAGGAGGTATTCACCGCTGAGCAACGGGCGGCTGGTGAGGACGCGGTCCGTAACCGTGCGCAGCAGCACGCCCCGGCGCGGCCGGATCTCGATCGGCAGCCCCGCTCCGGTGATCGCCGCTCCGGTGGTGATGAATCCTTCCACTATCACCCCGCTCGTCATCACGGCGCCGCTCCGGAGCGCGTCGTGCAGCCAGGCCCCGGCGAGGGCGCGCGGATCGACCTGCGCATCCAATGGACAGTAGCTGGCCGCGATGATGTGGGGGGAGAGTTCCGGCTCCAACCGCCGGGCGGTGTCGCCGTCTAGCAGCTCGATCGGGATGCCCGCGTCCATCTGCGCCTGGGCGTGCGCCCGCAGCGCTTCAGCTTCGGCCTCGGTCACGGCCAGCAGCAGGCTGCCGCTGTTCCGGTATCCCAACGCTTCCTCCTCCCCACGGGCAAACTCCGCCACCAGCTCCAGGCTGCGCCGGGTGAGCTCCAGCACCGGCCCCGGCCGCTTGGACTGGAGGAGGAGTTGTCCGCCGGAGATCGAGGTGGTGCTCCGGGTGGGGTGGGAGAGCACGCGTACCCGCAGCCCGCGGCGCGCCAGGGCGGAGGCGCAGGCCGCGCCGACGGCGCCGGACCCGATAACGAGCACTTCCGGGCGAGCCCGCCGGGCCGGCCTGGAATCCGACGCTCCGCGCGGGGCCGAGCGTGACTGACGATTGAGCTTCTTCGGCATGGGTTCCCCGTGTGCGCCTCGCTTCCGGTCCCGCGCGCCGGGGCGCGGATGGCGAATACATCGGTGCGGTTGTGGAGACGACCCCCTTGTTCCTGCTCTTGGCCCCGCGGGATCACGCCCGCTGCGGCCGGGGTTTGACGGGTCCTCCGCTCCAATCTACAACCTCGGCTGCTGTGCGTGAACTGGAAGGGAGCCGACGTACTCAATGCGGATGCATGTGCCTGCCGTCCGCGAAGCCAGCTACCCCATGGTCCCGAACCGCCCTGCGTGATCGAATGAACAAAATCCTGAAGTTCGCCTCGTGGCATTTTGCCGCTGTCCCCCTGGTACTCCTCGGCCTGGTCGGCGTTTCCGCCGCTCCGGGGGCCGGCTCACGCCCCCTGCCGCGTAAGGCGACTCCTCCGGCGCCTGTGGCGCGGGATGCTAAGGCGCTGCCGCGCAGCTTGAAGACGCCTCCGCTCAATTCCGTAAGCGGGCTCCGCAAGCACATTGCCAAGCTGAAGAAGTGGGGCAAGGACCACGGGGTGCGGGTGAAGACCGGCTACCTGGAGGCCTATCTCTACCGCCTGCGGCACCTGGCATACCCGAACGACCAGGTGGATTGGAACCGGTACGTGGGTGCGGTATCCCAGCGGAATCAACTGCCCCCCGCAGCCCCTGGCCGCGCTCGCGGCGCCTCCGGCAACATTTCCGCCTCGGCTGCCGCCAACTGGCAGTTCGTGGGCCCCAACAGCCTCCAGGTGCCGTACCGGATTTACTACGGCCAGGGCACGATCAGCGGCCGCATCAACGACGTGGCCTACGATCCCAGTAGTCTCACCACTTACTGGGTGGCTACGGCCGGGGGCGGGGTCTGGAAGAGCACCAACAGCGGGCAGAGCTGGAGCTTCCTCTCGCAGGCGTGGCCGGCGCTGGAGACCAGCAGCATCGCCGTCCACCCGACAGATTCCAACATCGTGTACGCAGGCACCGGGGACTTCCACGGGGTCGGCGGCTTCTACGGCTTCGGGGTGATGAAGACCACGGACGGCGGCGCCACCTGGACCAACCTCGGCAGCGCGCAGTTCGGGAATATGTCCGTCAGCGACATCGTGATCGACCCGGAGAATCCGCAGATCGTGACGGTGTCCACCGGCCGCGGCCGGGGTGGCTCGGGGCGGATCTGGCGCTCCATCGACGGGGGCTCGTCCTGGACGGCCACGAACTCGAACCTTCGCAACTGGACCGGGATCTCCGTCGGAGCGCTCAACGCTGGGAATCGCTACTACTGGGCGGCGGGTATCACCGCCTCGCTCTCCGAGATCTGGCGCTCGCCGGACCGCGGCGCCACCTGGACCAAGGTCACGATTCCGCTCAGCGCCACCGGCTCCGGCTACGAGGGGCTGGGTGTCGCGGCCTCAAAGGTCAGCCCGAATACCGCCTACGTGCTCTCGGGACCGGACCAGAGCATTCAGAAGACGGTGGACGGCGGAGGCATCTGGACCGACGTTACGGCCGGCTTTCCGAACGACGACCAGACCGGCGATGCCTACAATTGGAGCCAGTCCTGGTATGACTGGCACATCAACACCTCCACCAACGGCACCCAGGACGTGGTGTACGTCGGCCTGATCGACATCGCGGTCTCGCCCAACGGCGGCGCCACCTGGCGCAGTGCCGGCTCCACCTATGCGGCGAACGCGCTGACGCATAACGACCAGCATTGTCTCGCGGTGAACCCCACGAACCCTAATGAAGTGCTGGTGGGCAATGACGGCGGCATCTTCCGCCTCACCTACAACCCGGGCGCCAATACGGTGGTGTTCAACACCACGCTGAACGCGTCGCTGGGGATCAGCCAGTTCTACAAAGCCGATTACCACCCCACCGATCCCACGCGGATGATCGGCG
>JAJFMS010000964.1 GCA_020696885.1 Armatimonadota bacterium
GTAACGTCGTGCATCGTTTCGAAGATCACCGGGGCTCCGATACCACGGGCTCGCGCCGCGGCTGCCTCTGCGGAAGTGGGTGGAGGCGTGCTATCCCGTACCGGGGTGCCGAGTGGCAGCGTGGCGCCGTCCGCACCGCTTCCAGGGGTGACCTCGAAGACGATCCAGGTCCGAGCGTTGGCGCCTTCGTGCATCCGGTAGTCCGCCAGGCGCGCGTGGCGGCGGACCGAAACGCGCCGCCGCGCCGTGCCGAGGTAGGCTTCCGTGCCGACGGCGTCCTGGAAGTAGCTGAGGTAGTCCGTACGGTACGCCATCAACTCCGCCAGCACCACCATCAGATCCGCCGGGCTGCGTTCCGTGTCGTTGGGCAGCGTCACGGCGAGGCGGTCCAGCAGCAGGCGCCGCATGCCCGCGTAGTCTCGCGCCAGGTAATCGATCGGCGGCGGAGCGGGCACCGGCAGCGGCGCGCAGACCGGACCCGCCGGGCAGTCGAACGGCGTGGGGCACTCGACCTTGAACGAGAACGCCACGGAAGACAGGATCGGGTCGAAGCCGGCGGGCGGGTCGTCGCTGTCCGGCCCGGAGGCGGCGTCCACCAGCCGCAGCGTGTAGGTCGAGAAGTCACCTCGCGCGGAGGTTCGCACCACCAGCACGTTGGCGGCATCCGGCAGCGCGGCCAGCAGCGCGGCCAGGGCAGGGTCCGGAACCGCGCCGGTGGCGGGAGCCGCCCACTCCACCCGGAGGTTCCGCACGCGCACCCCGCCCTCAAGGCGTACCGCCCGGCCGTCCAGCCCGGCGGGCGGCGGCAAGAACAGGTGGACGAGCAGCGTCTGCTGCGGCGCGACTCCCACGGGCGCGTCGTCGTCCAGCACCTCCAGGTAGTCGATGCCGTTCACCGTCCCGTCCGCACGCACCAGCGCGCGGCGGCGGGTGTCCGGGCACCAGAGCTGGCGTCCCTGCGGGATCGTCGTGTCCGTGATAGTCATGGTCTCTCCACGTCCCTGCCGGCCGGGCCGGTTCCGATCAGCCTGCCGGCCCCGTGGCGCCCGCCCGGGGCGGCGCTCCGAACCGATCCACCCGCCGCTCCCCGGTGCGGATCACGCTGTAGCGCACGGTCACGCGGAGCGTGGAGTCCTCCACGTCCACCTGCACGTCCTCGATCACGATCCGGTCGCCGAGCCACTGCTGGAGCGCGCCCTGCACCAGGAACTGCGTGGCCGCTTCCAGCTCCGCGCCGGCCGGGGCGAAGACGAGCTGCTGCAAGCCGGTGCCGAACGTGGGGCGGTTGACCCGCTCGCCCGCGGCGGTGAAGAGCACCTGCTCGATCAGGTCGCGGAGGTGGTCGTCCGTATCCGTCCGCGCCGTGCGCCCCTGGGGGTCCAGATGATAGGGGAAGTCGATGTAGGACATTTGGGTGTTCGGTGTTCGGGTAGGGATGATGCTGCAAAAGAAGCGAGTCATGGCGAGGGCCGCCTTTTGGCCCGTGGCCATCCCGAAAGTCACGGAGCCTGCCAATCGTCGAAGGGCGTTCTCATGCGCACTTCGCACCTCGTCGCTCGCACTTCAGCGACCCTCACGTTCCCATCGCCTTCATCTGCGACGAGACCACCATCGGCGGTCCCTGTGGCGCCTGCTCCGGGCTCTGGCAGAGCCCGGTGGAGGCGGCGAGCACGGCCGGCTGGCCGCCGAGCAGGACCTTCATGGCGGGGACTATCCAGACCACCTTCACGCAGGGCTGCGGCTTCCCCGGCGGCACCGTAAAGGCGCAGCCGGCCACCAACCATTGGTCGGACGCGGTCAGGGCCGGCTGGCCGCCCAGCAGCACCTTGGGGGAGCTGGGGATACCAGACACCATCCCCCCGTGGGGGCAATTGAGGCTGGCGCCGACGTGAAGCAGCGGTCCGGGCATCGTCTCTTCTCCTGCGAATCGGGCTCTGGGCGTGTTCGAATTCACCACTCACCACTCACCACTCACCACTCACCACTCACCACTCACCACTCACCACTCACCACTCACCACTCACCACTCACCCTAGGGCAGCACCACCAGGTTGGTGCCGTTCAGCTTCACGCCTTCGGGGCCGAGCTCGACGCTCGACGGGCCGAAGGACAGCTTCATCCCGGTGGAGCTCATCTTCAGCTCCGCGGGGATCAGTAGGGCGGGCGGACCCACCGTGAGCGTGAGGCTGCCCGCGCCGGGCAGCTCCACGATCTGGAGGTCCACCGAGTCGGTCTTGAACGCGCGCATGGTGGGGAACGCGGGCACCGCCGGCGGCAACTGGCCCTTGTTCCAGAAGCAGCCGCTCCAGATCGGCCAGTCCGGGTCCCCTCCCTCGAACTCCACCCAGATGCTCGCTCCCTTGGGAGGGATGGAGAAGAACCCCAGGCCCGGGCCGGCATACGGCACGCACGGCATGGCCCAACTGAGCTTGCCTTCGCCGAGGATGGTGGCAACGTTCACCTGGACGCGGCCCTGGTTCATCGGGTCGATGTTTTGCTCGACCTTTCCGCGATACTTTCCGTAGTAGGGGCGGGGCATAAGGCTCCTTCTCGAAACGGTGACCGTCAGGGCATCACGAACGGCACGGTGGTGCCGGTGCCCTCGCGCTGGAGAGCGAACTTCTGGCGGTACGAGCCGCGCCGGATCGTGTGGGTGACGCTCTTCACGTAGTACTGGCCGTCGAAGCTGAACCCGGCGCCGCGCAGGCCCACCACCGTCCGCGCGGTGAGCATGCTGCCGTAGCGCAGCGCATCCAGCTCGCCGGTGGCCGTTACCACCTGGTCCATGCTCTGGTCCACCATCGCCTGCGCCCGGCCGATCGCCAGCGGCAGCTCGAGACCCTTCGTGTCCGTCAGCACCGTCTCCCGGACGTTGG
>JAJFMS010000965.1 GCA_020696885.1 Armatimonadota bacterium
ACCTGGAACGGCGTGCCGGTGCCCCCGCTGCCCGGCCGCAGCCTGGTGCCCGCCTTCAAGCGGGACGAGCCGGCCGAGCGGGAGATCTACTTCCACCACGAAGGCAACCGCGCCCTGCGCCTCGGCGATTGGAAGCTGGTCTCCGCCACCGAAGGCGGCAGCGCCTGGGAGCTGTACGACCTCCGCAAAGACCGCGCCGAGTCCCACAACCTCGCCGCCGAGCAGCCCGAGCGCGTCCGCGTGATGGCCGCCCGCTGGCAGGCGATCGAGGACGCGAACCGCCGGCTGGCTGAGCGGGAGTAGCGCTGGGGAGTTTTGGACGGGATAACAGGATTTGCGGGATGGATGGGGGCGGTGGTTGGCGTGGGCGGCGACTACCATGGCAATCACGGCGGAGGATGGTCACCCCCTGGGCGAAGGTTCCCGTAGGTGCGGAAGATGCTCTCGCCGTTGGCGTCCATTTCGTGGATCTCCACACGCGATGCTTGTGACTTTGGCGCCGGGTTTCCGTCCTCGTCGGTGAAGTAGGCGATACTGTATGCGCCCCCGTTCGGGGTAGGTCGATCGGAGCGCCACACATCAGGCGTGATCTCCACCGCTACCAGTCCGGTAGTCTCATCCGGCATTCCACACGCCACTCATTCTGCGCCGAAGCGCGAGGGAAGAGCGCACGGCTCTCCTACTGCGACCAGTAGAAACCGTAGACCAGCCGCCTTGCCCGGTCTACCGCCACGGTCGTGTGCCCTCCGGGGTGTTCGAGTTGGTAGTACTTCGCATTCTTCAGCTTGCCGATTTCCGAACTGTGAACCCGTCGTTCCAGGTCGTAGCGCTGGACGAGATCCGGCATCGTCCACCACATATCGTCGGCCGGCCAGGGAGCAGCGGGGTTCCAGCCGCTCACCAGGTGAGAAACGGTGGCCTCATCCGCCCGGAACCGGAGCCAGACGTTAGAGCCTCCGGGCCAGCTCTCCCCCGCCGCAGCCAGGTCCGCCACGGTACCGGGCGGCTGCTGATGGAAGAACAGCTCGAAGGCCTCGGAAGCAGGGCGCTTGTTGTAATCGTGATGCAGCCCCGCGGCCACCTTCCAGGCGCCAACCAGCCCCAAGGCAAACAGGCCGAAGACACTCAACGAGACCACGAGCACCAGGCGTAAAACAAGAGGAGGCATGGGTCTTCCGGTTGCGGCAGGTCACCATGTCATGAGAATGCAACCGGCGACTAATGGGGTGGCAGTTCCGGCAAGCCGCCACCGTCGGACGGTCTTGGCTATAGGGAACAACAGCATCCGCCGAATGATGCTGCCGTCTTCTGTAGCCGGCGCGTCGCCAGACCGCCGGTGTCCTCGAGGTTCGTGACCGTTGTGCAAAGTCGCGATCGCCCGGGCATAGAGCGGCCTTGCCCCGCCGCCATTGAGGGTGCGCGATGGAGTCCGAAGGCGCACCCGCCCATTCCATCCTGTAAATCCCGTTAATCCTGTCAAAAAGACCACTCCTCGCCACAGGTCATATTCTACGTGACGAGGTATACTCCTGTTATGGAAAGCCAGCGCGAGCTGCTGCGAGGAAGCACCCCTACCCTGATCCTGGCGGTCTTACGAGACCGCCCGCTCCACGGTTACGCCATCGCGCGGGAGATCGAGGAGCGGAGCGGGCATTCGCTGGCGTGCCGGGAGGGGACGCTCTACCCGATCCTCCGCACCCTGGAAGAGGAAGGGCTCCTCGTCGCGGAGTGGCAGGTGGCGGGGGAGCGTCCCCGTAAGGTCTACACGCTCACCCCCGCCGGCCTGACCGCGCTGGAGCAGCGCGCGCGGACCTGGGGCGAGTTCGTCGCAGCAGTTCAGAACGTCCTGGAGGGGACCAGCGATGCCGAAACACCTGAGCCAGAGCGAGCACGGCCCGGAGCCGGAGCCTTCCCGCTCCGACCTGAACCCGCCGCTTGAGCTGCCCGCCGAGGATCCCGCCTTCACCGGCTACCTGGACGAGGTCTGCGCCCCACTGGCGCGGCTGGCGCCGGAGTACTGGGTGAGCGACCTGCGCGCGGAGCTGGCGATGCACCTGGAGTGCACGGCGGAGGCGTTCGAGGAGCTGGGCGAGAGCCGCCGGTGTGCCGTAGCCAGCGCCTGCCGCACCCTGGGCGATCCGGAGCGGCTGGGCCAGCGTTGGGAACGGCACTGGCGCGAGAAGCTTCCGGAGCCGTTCCGCAAGACGTTCCGGCTCGCTTTCCGGCACTACTCCACGGCGGCGCTGATCAGTGTGGGGGTGCTGTTGCTCTCCTCTCACCACCTGTTGAACGGACCCCCTAACGGCGCCAACTTCGGGGACCTGCTCCGCATACTGGGCGTGCTGGTGATGCCGGTGCTTGCGGCGGCCCAGTTCGCCCAGCGGTCTCGCGGCCGGCGAGTGCTGGCCTCCGCTGCAGCCGTCGCGGCGGTGGCTGCGGCTACCGCGGTCATTGGCGGGTTGCTGCCTGGTCCGGACCCCGGAGGCTTCCGGCCGTTCTTCTGGCAGATGGAGCTGGTGTACTGGCTGCCGATCGGCTGCGCCACGGCCGGTATTACCACGCTGCTGCAGGCACGCAAGGAGCGACGGCGACAGCTCAGCGGCGGGTAGGGAGGGTCGTCGAGCCGCCTCCTGCGCTGAGCAGCCGCTCTCGGCGGCTCATCGAAGCAACGTCCGATCGCGCGCCGCTGGGCCGACTTGCACGGTCACCGTCGCCGTAGCAGTTCCGCCCTGCCCGTCGGTGATGGTGTAGGTGAACTGGTCGCTCCCGGCCGCGCCGCGGTTCGGGACGTAACGAACGATCCCCTTCCGGTTTACCGTAGCTCCATCACTCCATCACTCCATCACTCCGCTACTCCCCCGTGCCCTTCCCGCG
>JAJFMS010000966.1 GCA_020696885.1 Armatimonadota bacterium
ACGATCGGGCGGATCGGCTGCCTGCTAAACGGCTGCTGCTACGGCGGCCCGACCACCCTGCCGTGGGGAATCCATTTCCCCGAGAACGCCCCCGGCGTCCATTCCCACCCGGCACAGATCTACGCCGCGCTCATCAACCTGGCCCTCTGCGCCGCGCTCGTGGCCCTGTACCGGCGCGCGCATCGTCCGGGGCAGGTGATGGCGCTGTATATCTGCGGCTATTCCGTCTATCGCTTCCTGATCGAAGGTCTGCGAAAAGGCGTGACCGCCGAGGTGTTCGCCTTCGGGCTCACGACCAGCCAGGTCTTCAGCCTCATCTGCCTGGTGGTGGCCACCGGCTGGTGGTTCTGGCTGAACAACCGCACCGCGCCGCTGCCGGAGCTGACCCCGGAACCGGAAGCCAAGACCGAAGCGATGGCGGGAACGGGCGCGGGCTAACGGCTGCGGTGCGAGGGTTAGGATTTAACCGCAGAGGCGCAGAGGACGCTGAGGGGGAGAAGAGGGTTTTTGACAGGATAACAGGATGGGAATCGGCGCGGACTGATAGCTGCTCCA
The DNA here is from genome assembly GCA_020696885.1 of Armatimonadota bacterium. The sequence goes on from JAJFMS010000966.1 coordinate 556, forward strand.
CCCGTTGTCAATCCTGATCGTAAGGGCCTGGTGAACCCTCGGACCCCTCCCAGCAACCGCATCGCCGTTGTCCCGGATGTAGAAGTACATCAGGGTTCCGCCTGCCGGGGCGCCGGCGAGATCCGCGGGTAACGTGATCCGGGCGTTCGAGCCTGCCCAGCGCGGCGGCAGCACCGTGTAGCCTCCGGTTCGGCCGCGGTAGGCGAGCTGCGTGACGGCGCCGCCGTCGATGTTCACGGCGCCCCAGGCGCCGTAGGCCTGCCAGAAGCGCTGGAGGTCTGCCACGGACCACCCACCCACCTGCGGCTCGCCGCGGCGGAGCGCCACGTTCCCAGCGGCTTCGTGGTCCAACTCCGTCACGATGAGCAGGGAGAGCCGGTCGTTCTCGCGGGACCAAGCCATGGAGGTGCGCGAGGTCTTCACGTGGTCGACCACCGGGATGTGACCGGCTTCCTGCGGGGTAGAGGGCACGGGCGTGCGCTTGATCTCGTCGCGCTCGCCGGGGAACGGCTCGAGGCGCAGCGGCTGCCCCTCGCGGAGGAGACACTGCGCGCCGGCGGCACCGAACGTGAACTCTTCCCGGAGCTGCTTCCGGTCCGGCAGGTGCAGCGTCTTGAACTGCCGTGTTCCGCCTCCGTATTGCACCCCGAACGTCCAGCGGTGGTTGCCGACGTTGTAGCGGGGCTCGCCGTTGAGCACCACGGGGGCCACGTGCCGCCCGGTCCCCTCGGGTCCCCAGCCGCCCTGCGCCGCGAAGAACAACCCGTTCCAGGCCGCCACCACGGGACCACGGCGCTGCTGCTGGAGGTGAGCCACCGCCCCGCCGACCCCTCGCGCCCAGTACTTCACGCCGTTGTCGAAGGGGTACGCGTCGTCCTCGTCCTGGTCGTACAGCTCCAGGCGGAGCCCCGGGTTAGCGGCGAAGTCGAACTCCAGCAGGTCCAGCTCGGTTCCATCCGCGGCACGCGCAAAGGAATGCATGACTCCCGGATGCGGCTCGTCCCGCGTCACCTCGGGCCAGGGCCAGGTAGCGGAGGGGCTGGGGATTTCAACCGCGCGGGGTGCTGGAGGCGTAGGGCGTGCAGGCCGGAGCAGGTAGAGCGTCGTGCCCACGACCGCCAGACCGGCGAGAAGCGGGAGGGCGTACCGGATCCGAAGCGGTTGCTGGGGCGACAGTTGCATCCACCCTTCAGTGGTGTTCCACGGCTCGCCGGTTCGGGCGCTGGCCGGAATTCACCACAAAGACACGAAGGCGCGAGGTGGAGACGGGGAGCTTCTCCTGGGGCCTGGCAAGAAGAAAGTGCGTGGAGACCAACCGGCCCCCAGCCAAAACCCCAATCACTTAGTGCCTTCGTGTCTTTGTGGTAAATCTGATCACCAGACCGCTACTTGGGGCTGCCCGGCAGCTCCGCGATGCGGATCCGGCGGAAGGATAGGTCGGTGGTCGGGTCATGCCCTTGCAGGCTGATCACGCCCGGTTTGCCCCGGTAGCCCTGGCGGCCGCTCTCGTTCGGCGGACGAGTATCCGTGAAGTCGCTCACCTGGATGCCGTTCACCCAGACAGCGAAATGCGGCCCGTGGGCCACGATCGTCTTGGTGAACCATTCCCGGTCGCTGGAGATCACCCGGCGGGCCGCCTGCCGGTTGTAGATGGCGCCGGTGCCGTAGTCCACCGGCTTCGCGCGGTCGTCGCCCTGCCACTGGTTGCGGATCTGGCTCTCGTAGCCGCTCCAGAACTGGCCGGGCAGCGCGCGGAAGAAGACGCCACTGTTAAGGTGGTCGCCGTTCGAGATCACGTCCAGTTGGAGCACGAAGTCCGCGTACTGCGCCGTGGTCTGGAGGTCGCCGTTGCCGTTCTTGACGTTCAGGTACCCTTCGGGCGTCACGGAGTAGACGGACTTGCGATCCGGAATCTCCTTCCAGCCGCTGAGGTCCTTACCGTTGAAGATCGGCTTCGCACCGAGCGGCTGAAGCTTCACGTTCCGGAAGAGCACCTCGCCTTCCCCGTTGTACTGCAGGCCCACCGTGCCGCGGGGGTGGCGACTGTCCCGCGCGTTGGCCACCGTCTGCCCATTGACGCTCACCACGAAGCTGTTGCCGCGGGCGGTGATCTCGTAGGTGCTCCAGCGGCCAACCGTGCGCACCTTGCTGGCCGCCTTCGCCACGTCGTAGATGCTGCCGGAGGGCCAGGACGGGTGCCGGTCGTAGACGTTGACCTCGTAGGCGTTGACGCCGTTGACGGTGCCCGAGGTGGGGCAGCGGAGGAAGACGCCGCTGTTGGCCGTCTCGTCGATCCAGACGTCCGCTTTGAGGTGGTAGTCCGCAAACTCCGTGGTCGTGCTGAGCACGCCCTTTCCGGAGCCCCGCACCGGGGTGAGCGTGCCGTTGGTGGCCACCCACCTGGCGCTGTCTCGCGGGGCCCAACCGAACGAGGTCTTACCGTCGAACAGCAGGATCCACCCGTCGGACACTTCCTTCGGGGTAAGCGTATTGGGAGCCGGGTCGGCGGCTCGGGCCGGCGCGGCCAGGCAGAGGGCCGTAAGCGCAGCCAGAAGAGTTAGTTGTCTCATCGTTCTCCCGAATCTCGACTTCGGCGCCGCACGGGGCGCGAAGGGACTGTTCGACATCCGGGCCGGGTTTACCCCACGGGAAGAACGGCGTGGGACAAGTCGGCATACGGGAGCCCTGGGGAGTAG
>JAJFMS010000967.1 GCA_020696885.1 Armatimonadota bacterium
CGAACGGATGGTTGTGGCAGCGCGCACACTGGACGCGGATGCCCAGGAACGCCTGGCTCACCGTTTCCGTGAGGTCTTCCGGGTTGCGGCTGATGCGGTAGAAGTTGCTCGGGCCGTCGGAGAAGTTGCTGCCGTTGGCCGTCACCACCTCGTGGACCAGCTTGTCCCACGGCTTGTTCTGCGCCACGCTGTCCCGCACCCAGGTGTAGAACGACCACATGCCCTTTTCCGTGAGGGTCTCACGGTTCACGCGTAGGAGGTCGCCCCACTTGTAGGTCCAGAAGTCCACGTACTCCGGCCGCTCCAGGAGTTCGTCGATGATGCGGGCGCGCTTCATCGGGCTCTTGTCGTTGAGGAAGGAGCGCACTTCGGCAGGGGTAGGGAGGGTGCCGATGGAGTCCAGGTAGACGCGGCGGAGGAACTCTTCGTCCGAAGCCACGTCCGAAGGCACGATCCGCAGCGTCTTCAGCTTGCCCAGCACCGCGTTGTCGATGAAGTTGCTGGGCTTGAAGGCGCTGTAGGAAGCCTCGTTCACCTTGTTCGCGAACGGAACCGTCACGCGGGCAAAGGAGACCTTGTCCAGGTAGACCACCGTGATGGCCGTCTCGCCGACGCCTTCAGTGGAGACCTTACCGCCCTCGTCCACCTTCGCGATCGCTTCCTCGTTGGAGGCGTAGCGCGACCAGTTGGTGACGTCCTCGGTGTGGCCGTCGCTGAAGTGGGCGGTCACCAGGAGCTGCTGATCCGACTTCTCGGTCAGAACGCGCTCGGCCGGGAACACCTCGAGGCGGTCCAGCTTCGGATCCTCGTTGGCCGGTCCGGGCATCCCGCCCGCGATCCAGTCCGCGAGTACCTTGTACTCCAGAGAGTCCGGCTTGAAGCGCATCCCGCCGGCGTGCGGCACCGCGAGGGTCGCCTTCTTCAGCAGGAGGCTGTTACCGGGATCCGACTTGCTGATGCGCCGGCCGCCGCTCTCGTGGAGGAGGCGGTCGAAGTCGAGCTCCGGATCGTAGCCGCGAAGGGTGAGCTTGAAGCCGTTCTTGCCGGCGGCGGCGCCGTGGCAAGCGCCCATGTTACACCCCGTCTTACTAAGGACGGAGATCACCTGGTTGCGGTAGCTCCAGTTGAACGGCTTGGCGACGTTCTTGGCGGTCACCTTCAGGACGGCGGTCTTCCCCGCCGCCTGAACCGCGACCGTTCCCTCACCGTCCGCGGTCGGCCGCACCACGCCGACGGCGTCCGCGGTGACGACCTTGGGGGTCTTGTTGAGGAACTTCGCCTTGGAAGTCAGGTCGTAGATCGTCCCGTCCTTGGCGATTCCGGTTACCGCCAACTGCTGGCGAGAACGCGGCCCGTCCAGCGCAACGCTGGTGGGGTTCACCTGGATCGTGACGATCGGGGACGCGGCGGGCGTCCCGGTAACTACCGCCTTTGGAGCGGGTGCGGCCTTCGCCGCCACCGTCTTGACCGGCGTTTCCTTCTTGGCGGCCTTGGGAGCCGCACCCGCCGGCAGCGCGGCAGCCAGCGCGGCGACGGTAAAAAGGTGCCAGTCCGAAATCTGCTTCGGTTTACGCTCGGAACTCATGGTCCACTCCCTCCGTCCCGTGCGCGACCGGCGCAGAACGGGCCGGGGCGGTGACGTAACAGGGCTGCAATGCTGGGATCTAGGACAAGCAGCGGCGGTCAAAGTTTCGCGCAACTCCGGCCAGACCCCAGGGGCAACATTCATACAACAAGCCAGGGAAGCCCTCCCGGGCCCGGCCGGTTTCAACAGTATGTACTCGGATTTCTGCTGGCAGCGCGTCAGTCGGCTTGAGCCGGAAATGCCGTCGTACCGTGCGGTGAGCCCCGCATCTCGGGGAACCACGCACGCGGTCGGGATCCTTCCCGTTGGTCAGGATGACATGATAAGGATACGGTGGCGTACGCGCTCTGGGTGCCGCCAGGACCACCGCCACGGTAGCCGTTGGTGAAAAGCGACGCGCACGAGGTGGCAGCACGCTAGAAAACCGCCACCTTTCTCGTGCAACATCCCGCTTCCAGGGGGTGTCTAACCAGCAAACCCACCCAGGCAATCCCCTGACGGCTCGCGGACCGAGCCGTTTTTCCGAACCGGGATCTACTAGGGGGGCAGTACTACGGGGATAGTATCAGTCCGCACCCCCGGGGCGATCTCTCTGCGCAGGCCAGGATGATGGAAAGCTACACCGATATCGGCTCCCTACAGATTCAGGTGCTCCGGATACTCTGGCGCCGGGGTGACGGGACGGTCCATGAGGTGCTGGAAGAGTTCCCTCCGGTAGACCGCCCGGCGTACACCACGATCCTGCACGTGCTCCGCACCCTGGAGCGGCGGGGGCTGGTGGCGCACACCAAGCAGAACCGCCAGCACCGGTACCGCCCGCTGGTGGAGGCGGACGACGTGGAAGCGGGCGCGGTGCATTCGCTGCTGTCCCGGATGTTTTCGGGCTCGGCCCAGCGGCTCGTGGCCCGGCTGCTCGAGGCGGCTCCGCTGGACCCGCGGGAGCTGGAGAGCATTCACCGGATGATCGAGGCGCGCGAGGCCGAGATCGTTACCAGCGGGAGCAAGTGATGTCCGGGCAGCTCCTCACGGGTGAATGGCTCCGGTTCACGGAATCGGCGGCCCGGTACCTGTTCCTTAACTGGGGGATCCAGTCCACGCTGGTCCTGGCGGTGGGGCTGGTGGCGAGCGGCCTGCCGCGGCTCCGGCCGGGGACCCGTCACTCGCTGCTGCTGGTGACGCTGCTGCTCGCCGCCGCGGCGCCGCTGTCCCTGTGGATGCCGGGCGAGCATGCCAGGGCTCAACGTGCCGGTCCTCCGGTGAATGCGCGCGCCGCTCACGCCGCGGGGG
>JAJFMS010000968.1 GCA_020696885.1 Armatimonadota bacterium
CCCGCGAGCGAAAGCATGAACAGCGACATCAGCACTGCGAGCAGCGGGTACCGGGCGCCGATGCCGGCCAGGTCCGAGATCTCCGTGACCTCTTCGCCCTTCTTGCGTAGCGCCAGCACGACGCCGAACGCGCCCAGGTTGCTCACGGTGTAGGCCAGCGTGTAGAAGAGCACCGCGCTGATCGCATCCTGGCGGGCATTGCCGCTAAGGCCGAACGAGCCAGGCCGCACCGTGGCCACCAGGCCGCACAGGATGTAGCCGGCGTGCGCGATGCTGGAGTAGGCCAGCATGCGCTTGATGTTCGGCTGCACCACCGCCACCACGTTCCCCACCAGCATCGTGAGCGCGGCGATACTGGCGAGCACTGCCGACACCTGGAGCTGCACCTGCGGATCCGTGAAACCGACGGCGATCACTCGGAGGAAGGCGGCAAATCCGGCGGCCTTAGCCGTCACGGACATGAAGGCCGTAACGCTGGTAGGCGCACCCTCGTACACGTCCGGCGTCCAGATGTGGAACGGCACCACAGCGACCTTGAAGCCGAAGCCCACCAGCAGCAGCGCGATACCGGCCAGCAGCAGGAAGTTCTTGCCATGCTCCACGCCGCTCTCCGACGCACCGGAGAGCCGGCTCGCGATCTCCTGGATGTTGACGCTGCCGGTTGCTCCGTAGATCAGCGCGATGCCATAGAGGAAGAACGCCGACGCAAAGGCGCCCAGCAGGAAGTACTTCAGCGCGGACTCATCGCTCTTCAGCTTCTCCGTCTGGTAGCCGGCGAGGATGTAGAGCGCGATGCTCAGGATCTCGAGGCCGATGAAGATGCAGATCAGGTTGATGGACGACGCCATCACCAGCGCACCCGAAGTAGTGAAGAGGATCAGCGCGTAATACTCGCCGAGGTTCCCACCTTCGAGCTCCAGGTACCGGTACGACATCCAGATCGCGAGCGCTCCGGCGATGGCGAAGACCACCGTGAAGAACGCCGTGAAGCCGTCCGGCATCACCATATTCTGGAGCGTGGCGGTCGCTTGGCCCTTCGGATAGAGGGACCAGCCCACCACTCCCGAGATCACGAGACCGAGAACGGAGATATTCGCGAGCAGGCGCTTCGAGATGCGAGGCCAGATGGCGTCTAGCAGCAGCACCAGCATGCCGATCCCGGCAACGATCAACTGCGGGGCGATCGATAAAACGTCTTTAGCGGTAGGAAGTCCCATTAGCGCGTACCCCCTGGTCCCGCGGGGGCTGCGGGTCTATTCGGCATGCTGAACGATGGCGCGCCACCGGGTCGGGACATTCCCGGGTGGCCAGGCGGCAACCCGGGCGCTCCAGCGGGCGCTCCCGAAATTGCGCTCGTGCTCGCCCGCTGCTCGCGAGCGTTTTCGATCGGCAGGACCACCGTGTGGTAGACCGCGTTGTCGAACATCCGGATGAACGTGTTCGGCATCAGGCCGATCCAGAACATCATCACTACCAGCGGGAGCAGCGTGCACACTTCCCGGCCGCTGAGATCCAGGAGCTTCTGGTTCTCAGGGTTGTCGAGCGGGCCCTGCATCATCCGCTGGAACATCCAGAGAAGATAGACCGCGCCGAGGATGACGCCCGTAGCGCCGAGGATGGCCGCCCACTGGTTAACCACCGGTCCCCCGGGCGAGCCCCACGTGCCGACCAGGATCAGGAACTCCCCAACGAAGCCGTTAAGTCCGGGGAGCCCCACGCTGGAAAGCATCGAGATCAACAGGAACGTGGAGAAGACCGGGATCACCTTCCAGAGACCACCGAACGCGGAGATCTCGCGGGTGTGCCGCCGCTCGTAGATCATTCCGATCAGGAGGAACAGTGCTCCGGTGCTGAGACCGTGGTTGATCATCTGGAGCACGCTGCCGGCCACGGCCTCGCGAGTGAACGCGAAGAGCCCGAGCACGCAGAATCCAAGGTGGCTCACGGACGAGTAAGCGACCAGGCGCTTCACGTCCTTCTGCACGTACGCCACCAGGGCGCCGTAGATGATCCCGATCACGGAAAGCGCGAGGAACCAGGGCGCTAGATCCAGTGCGATGTCCGGGAACAGCGGAATGCAGAAGCGCAGGAAGCCGTAGGTCCCCATCTTCAGGAGCACGCCCGCCAGGATCACGGAGCCGGCGGTAGGCGCTTCCACGTGGGCATCCGGCAGCCACGTGTGAAGGGGCCACATCGGCACCTTGATCGCGAAGGCCAGAGCAAACGCCAGGAACAGCCAGAGCCGGACGTTGTGGTCCAGCGCGGTGCTATTGGCGATCGGCCCAAGCGGGTTCGTAAGCGCCACCAGGTCAAAGGTGCCCGGCTGGCCGCCTTGGCCCGACGCGACGTAGATCCAGACGATGGCCACCAGCATCAGGATGCTGCCCACGAGCGTATACAGCACGAACTTGATCGTGGCGTACTGGCGTCGCGGGCCGCCCCAGATCCCGATGAGGAAGTACATCGGGATGAGCATCGCTTCCCAGAACACGTAGAAGAGGATCAGGTCCAGCGAGACGAAGACGCCGAGCATCCCGGTCTCGAGGAGCAGGAGGAAGATGTAGTACTCCTTCACTCGCTCCCGGATGGACTCGAACGAAGACAGGATCGCGATGGCGGAGAGCAGCGTGGTCAGCAGCACCAGGACAAAGCTGATGCCGTCCACGCCGACTTTGTACTGGACTCCGAACTGCGGGATCCACGGCGCCACGGTCAGAAGCTGGTACTCCTCGTTGCTGGCGGAGCGGAACTCCGGGATCAGCATCAACGAGAGTCCCAGGTTAGCCAGGCCTGCAAGGAAGGCGAACCACTTGATCGCGGTGTGGTTGTCCCGCGGCACGAACGCCAGCCCTACGGCGGCGAGCAGCGGTGATCATAAAGCACGCCACCACGAACACGGCGCCCGCCAGCATCACCAGCGCGTAATTCCGCACGTACCCGGTCTGGAGCGTCCGCAGCGACTCGGCGAAGTAGTCCACAACCGCCGCCACTCCATTGACCAGCCAGTCGATCGCCCGATCGATCCCAAGATACATCAGCTCGGAGATCTTCGTTCCCCCGCGCACGAAGATCGCGTGAAGCGTGCCTTCGTACGCGGCGTGGGGCGCTCCCATCAGCCGCTCTGCCGCAGGGCTCCAGCCTCGCGCGAACTTCTCCGGGCCCACTCCGAACATCGCCCACAGGAGACCGATCACGCCTGCCAGCAAGCCGCATGCGGTCGGGATCGCCACGTTCGGATCGGTAAAGTTAGGGAACTCGTAGGCGCGCGGAGGTGCATCGTGCCCACCGCCGCCGTGCTCTTCGCCACCGGTCGCGTGACCTACCTCGGCGGACGGTCCGCTCGGGGCCTCGTGGCCGGCTGCATCGGTTGGCGCGGTCGCACCGTGACCGGCAGCCGGGGCATTCGCGGGAGCGTTGGTCGTGGGCGCGTTGGTTGCCGGAGCATCCCCATGCGGGTTTTCTCCCGGCGCGTGGCCATGGCCATCGTCAGCGGGCGCACCTCCCGCGGGTGGCGCAACCGCCTGGAAGGCGCGGACGTCGGTGCTCGGCACGGTCGCTACGGTGACCGGATAGATGTGCCGGGGTAACGTGAAAGCGACCACGCCGCCCAGGGCGGACGCCACCGCGAGGATCACGAGCGGCACGTTGCAGATCCGGAGCTCCGGGTGCACGTGGAAATGCTTGTGGCCGTGGCCATGCCCGTGTGCATGGTCATGCCCATGACCGTGGTCGTCCCCGCCGTGACCCTCGTCA
>JAJFMS010000969.1 GCA_020696885.1 Armatimonadota bacterium
TGGGGACCAACCCCACCAACGCCGAGAAGGCCGTCGCCAGCCTGCTCACGGAGATCCGCCGGGTGCGCGACCAGGGCGTCACGCAGCGGGAGATCGACGAGACGGTAGCGTACCTCACCGGCCGGTTCCCGCAGCGCCTGGAGACCAACGCCGGCATGGCGGAGATCCTCTGGGTGGCCGAGTTCTACAACCTGGGGCCGGACTACATCGACAAGTACGCCGACTACTACCGCGCGGTGACGATCGCCCAGGTGAACGAAGCGGCGAAGCGCCACCTGCAGCCGGACAAGGCCACGCTGGTCATCGTCGGCACGGTGGAAGGCAAAGAGCCGGCACCGAAGCCGTAACGGGAGAGCGAGGAGGTGAGGCGGTAAGGGGATGATGGGATCGCCCCATCTCCTTACCTCCTCATCTCCTCACCTCCTCAACGAATCTCCACTTCCGCCTTGCGCAGCGCCTCGCCGACGGCCTGGCGCAGCGCTAGCTCCGCCTCGGGGGCGCGGCCAGGGCTGCCGGGGGCGGCGATGCGCACTCCCACCTTGCCGACTTCCAGCGACGTTACGCCCTGCACCGCTGCGGGCCCGGTGAACAGTCCGTCTGACAGCGAAAGCTCCGCCACCAGCTCCCGGATGCGGTCCAGCGAGGCATTGGAGTCCACGCCCACCTCGATGGTGGCGGTGACCGGTCCCCGGTGGTGGTTGATCACGGCAACGATGTCGCCGTTGGCCACGGAGACCAGCTTCCCGGAGATATCCAGGAGCCGCGTGATCCGGAGGCCCATCTCCAGGATGGAGCCGTTCATCTGCGGCAGCCCCGGTCCGAGCACGAGGGTGACCACCTCGCCGACCCGGAACTGGTCCTCCAGCAGGATAAAGATTCCGGTGAGCAGGTCCCGCACCAGGCGCTGGGCGCCGAAGCTCAGCGCGAGGCCGGCCACGCCGGCGCTGGCGAGGATCGCCGCCACGTTCACGTCGAAGTGGCTGAGCAGCGTCACCCCGGTGACGAACAACAGGACGTAGGTGATGGAGCTGCGGGCCAGCCCCTCCAGGGTTCGCAGCCGGGCGGTGCTGGTCTCGCCCTCTCGCTGTGCTCGCGCGAGGAGCGGGCGCATCACGGTGTCGATCGCTCGCAAGACGGTCCACCGGAGGCCAATGAACAGCCACACCGCCAGCAGCACTTTCAGTGCCGCTTCGGACCCCTCCACGGCCCAGGCATGCCATGGGCCGCGAGGGATCACCTTTTCGAGCCACTCGTGCATCGAGCGGCCTAACGGTAGTTCGTGAACTGCAGGTCCACCGGCAGGTCCTCCGCCCGGAGTAGCTGGATCACGGCCTGCAGGTCGTCGCGAGACTTGGCGGTACAGCGCACCTGGTCGCCCTGAATCTGCGTCGTCACCTTCTTGCCGCTGTCTTTGATCAGCTTCGCTACCTTACGGGCGGTCTCGGAGTCGAGACCCTGCTTCAGCTTCACGTCCTGGCGCACCGTGCCCTTGGAGGCCGGCTCCAGCTTGCCGTATTCCAGCGCCTTGAGCGAGAGTCCCCGCTTCACGAGCTTGCTCTGGAGCACGTCGATCAGCTGTTGCAGCTTGTATTCATCGTCCGAGTGCAGCTTCAGCACCTCGTTCTCGAGCTGAATGTCGGAGACGGAGTTCTTGAAGTCGAACCGGTTGCCGACCTCCCGCAGGGTCTGATCGACCGCATTCTTCAGTTCCTGCAGGTCCAGTTTCGAGACGATGTCGAATGAGCTTTCCGATGCCACGCTTCCTCCTTGGTGGGGAGGCATCCCGTCCTCTCCGACCGTCTAACACGATAGCACCTGACAGCCCGGATGTCAGCCCGCATCTCTTGCGAAGAAGTCGCTACTCGGAGCAAGTGTGCGGCTTGTAGCTAATAACCCAAGCCGTACGTGGCCGAGGCCAGAACGTGCCCGTATCAGGGCGGAGAGGGACCGCGAGGGACCGCCCTACAGTCTAACGAAGTTAGAACGTAGGGCAAAACCTCCATGTCCGCCCCGTCCGGGTAACGCGGAAGGCCGCCGGTACAGGTCACGGTGGCCGGGTTCATTGCAGGGAGCGAAGTGGTACTCAGGTCAGGTCGCCTTGGACAGCTTTGCCGTCCTTATCGGTAATCCAGCGCGCCAGGAGATCAAGGGCAGTCGTTCCGAAACGCCGAGAGGCCCCGCGTCCTCTTCAGGAGCGGGGCCTCTCAATCACGAGTTAGCCGGTTGGCGCGATGAGCGCGGGCTTACTGCGGGTTGCGGCGCCAGTCGTTGTTGAGGGCGCTGGACCAGGTCTTCTCCGGCTTGGTCCACTTGGCATGGCCATCCGCATAGGCGATGTTGCCGCCGCCCTGGTGCCGGGGCAGGAAGCGGGCCTGCGTGGCGACGTCGAACGCCCACGGCTGCGGATACATCCCGCCCCGGGAAGCGGTGTTGTCCGAGCGGCCCGCGTCGCCGATGATGATGAAGCGCGACACCTGGGAGATGGACGCCAGCGTGACGGTCTCGTTGAACCCGAAGTCCGGGTTCGCCTGGTACCACGCCTGGTTGGTGGAAGCCGGCAGGTTCGCCTCGTTGTGGTTGTTGCCGTAATCCGTGGTGTACCACTGCCCGGCGGCCGGAGCCGGCCACTGCGGGGCGGATGGGCACTTGAAGATGCCCGCATTCTTGCTATACGGCTCCAGTTTCGTCTTGTAGGTGAACGGCGCGCGGCCGGCGGCGGTGTCCGGCGTGCCGCCCGGAGCGGTCCGCTCGGTGACATGCGGCGGGAACGTCTCGTCGAAGTCCTGCAGGTACATCGAGTAGGCGGTGCCGAGCTGGCGCACGTTAGAGAGGCACTGCGTCTTGCGAGCGGCTTCGCGAGCCTGGGCGA
>JAJFMS010000970.1 GCA_020696885.1 Armatimonadota bacterium
CCAGGTAAGCCACCGGCCCCACGCCCAGAGCCGAACCAGCGGTAGAATTCCCAACACCAAACACCCACCACCGCGCGAAGCGCCTCCTATGTCTAATCCCATTGCTGAATCGAAGACCGTCCGCGGGCTGGACGCCTACATGTACGCGTTCAAGTCTCGGGCGATCCGGCATCACTGCCTGGGCTACGGGACCGCATCCATCGACGTGGAGGCGATGCTCCGGCTGCACAAGCGGTACTGCCATGAGGTGCGGACCATCACCTACACGCCGATCTACGTGAAGGCGACGGCGCTGGCGCTGGCGCGGAACCCGGAGGCCAACGCGGTACTGTTCCGGAAGCCGTTCGGGTACCGGATCGTGCGGTTCGGGGACGTGGACGTGAACCTGCCGATCACGCGCGAGATCGGCGGCGAGCCGGTCACGTTCGTGGGGACGATCCGGGACGCGGCGCGGAAGTCGCTGTCCGAGATCCAGGACGAGATCTCGGAGTACCAGCACTGCCCGCCGGAGCGGTCGTTCGCCATCCGGCGCATCCGCCAGTTCGCAAAGCTGCCGCTGTGGCTCGCGAAACTGATCCACTGGCGGATGACCTGGAGCCCGGAGTTCTACGTGGGGAACGTGGGGACCTGCGGCCTCACCTTCGTAGAAGGGGATTGGTTCGAGCACTTCTTCCCGATCGCGCCTACCAGCGTGGTGTTCGGCATCGGTGCCGTGCGCAAGGAGCCGGTGGTCCAGGGCGACCAGATCGTCATCGGCCGGCGCCTGAAGTGCTCACTCATGGTAGACAACTACGTCATCTCCGGCCTCACCGGCGCCCGCCTCGCCCGGGACTTCAAGGAGTTGCTGGAGACCGGGTCGTTCCTGGAAGAGGAGCTTGCGGCCGCGAGCGGGGCATGATCCCGCCCCTCGGGCTCGCCGTCTGGGCCGCCGGTCTCGTGTTAGCGGTGGCCGCTGGGGTCGGCTTCCGGCGCCGGTCCCGCCCACCGGCGCTGCGGAGCCGCTCAGTGGCGCTGGGAGCGGCGGGAGTGCTGGCCGCCCGTTGGCTCGTGTTGGCGCTCGACTTCCGGTTGGGCGGCGCGGCGGAGCTGCTGTGGCACACCGCCTACCTGCTCCTCGCCGCGGGCTGGATCGTTCCCGGCGAGTGGTGGCTGATCCGGTCCCCCGCCGCCGAGGTGGAAGCGCGACTGGAACAAGGCGGTCGGGCGCTCCTGGTGGCGCTGCAGTGGCCCGCCCCAGGCCGCTTCATGCTGCCGGCGCGGGGTCTGGACTACCAGGGCCGGGTTGTCGGCGTCGGTAGCCGCCTCTCATTGCTGTGGCTTCCGGATCCGGGGAAGAAAGGAAAAGCGCGGCTACTGGTCAACTGGCTGGGAAAGCAGTACCCGGGGCCGTTTCCCCGGCCCCACATCGCGCTGAAACGGAGGCAACCGTGAGTGAACTGCGCACCATCGAGCGACGCCTGCACATCGACAATACGCCGGATGCCGTGATGGGCTACGTTTCGGACGTCCGCAACCGGCCGATGTACATCCCCCACCTGAGCGAGGTTTCGGAGATCGAAGGCGAGCCCACCGCCGCGGGCACCCGCTGGAAGTGGACCTTCTCCGCGCTGGGCCTCGACTTCGAAGGCCAGGCGCATTGCACGGAGAGCCTGCCCGGCCGGCGCTACGTCTCCGTGACCGAAGGCGGCATCCAGAGCACCTGGACCTACGACGCGGAGCCCGCCGGAGAGGGCACGGACCTCACCGTGCGCCTGGAGTACGAGGTGCCCACGATTGCCATCCCGGTGCTACCGGTGGGCAGCGCCGTGGAAGCGCTGCGCAACGCCGAGGCAGACCGGCTGGTGCAGAACCTCAAGGAGATCCTGGACCGATAGGCGTTCGAGGGGGGGATTGCCCGCGAAACACCCCGGCGACGGCAGCCGAGGGCAGGCGCGAAAAGACGCGAAAGGGAAAGGGGCTGGCGAGCACCGCAGCTCTCTGCCCAGCACGGTGACTGCCGGACGAAGTGTATGGAGTGCGAGGCTTCCAAGCCTCGCAACCTCCCCGCACTGGGTACTACTGCGGAGCTTGGAAGCTCCGCACTCCATAGACGCCGCCCGGCAGCCACGATAGTAACCAGCGTTCCGTCGCCCTTACGCTTTTCGCGTGTTTCGCGGACAATTCCGGAGCGTCTTACAGGCTGGCCTTGGCGACCTCGTACGTCTCCGTAATGGAAGCGCGGATCGCCTCGGCGCCGGGTTCGGCGGAGAGGGCGGTGGCGGCATCTTCCAGGTGATCGAGGAGGGTCCACTTGCTCGGCAGCGGCATCAGGCTCTCGCGGCGCGCCTGGGTCAGCGAGGACACCGCGGCTTCTGCCGCGTCGGCGGCTACGGCGCCGGCGATGCTCACCTGCTCCAGGGTGCCGATCAGCGCCAGCAGGGTATCGGCGATCTCCAGGTTGTTCCGGCCGCTCCGGGCATCGGCATCCGCCATCGACATCGGGGGTCTCTCCTCGTTCAGGTAGTGAGTGGGGAAGGCACAACTCTCCGTACGTTTTACCGCGCCGGGCGCCCTCGCGGTCAGGCAGTGCGCGCGCGCTCGGCGAGGGCCAGCGTCTCGTACCCGAACACGTCCACTACCTTGACCGCCACGGACGCCCCAACTCGCTCGGCAGGTTGCCACGTGCCGGAGCACACCGGCAGCTTCCGCTTGCCGGGACGGCGTGCGCACCGCCAGCGGTGTGCGAAAGGAGTGCCTGGCTCATACTCGAAGTCGACCGCCCAGTAGTCCAGGAAGTCGAAGCCGGATCGCTCGGCGCGCTCCTGCAGGGCCGGCGCGGCGGGCTTTGGGGAGATCGGGAGCCCCGGATAGAACCGGAGCAGGCG
>JAJFMS010000971.1 GCA_020696885.1 Armatimonadota bacterium
TTCGTACTCGATGTCGATCGACTCCACGTCGTTCTTGTCGAGGGTGTTCACGATGCGCTCCGCCAGGCGGATAGCCGCCAGCACGAGCTGCTCGTTTTCGTACTCCACGTGCACGTGGAAGGTGCCGCGCGGGTCCACACGCCAGTTCCACTGTGTTTCGCCCTTGAGCACGTCGTGATGCTGGGCCTGGGCCTGCAGCTCAATGATCAGGTGCTCCAGCAGGTGGGGGACTTCCGTGGCGCGCGCCTCTTTGCGGAACGAGTAGCCGTTTCCGTTGTGGCACTTGTGGCGTGATAGGTTGGGGAACAACCGGAAGACGCCTTTGTGGACGTGCGGGACGCAGTCCGTGGTGCAGCGGTCCGGGTCCGGCATCTCAACGACCAGCTTAACCTTATTGGAGTCGTAGAAGAGGATCTCAACGATACGCATTCAGGTGATCCTGACCGGCAGCAGAAGGCTGCTTGTAGAACGACAAACCGGTTAGAGCGGGTCGCGGGTCGTTCGAGAATTGCGGTCAGCAAATGTCGAATGAGTAAAACGCGCGTCCGTTTCGATTATCGGACCCCTGTCGGAGAAACCGTAACCGTTTGAGGCAAAAGATTCCACTATTAGAGGTACCGCTGACCCCAGAGGGGAGCGGCCGATAAGTGTCCGCAACGTGCGTGTTCACCGCTCATTAAGCGTCGGATGATCGAGCACCGAGCGGTCACGCGAACTACCCGATCAGGTGCACTGATCCTGCCTGAACTGTACCAAATGAGTGCCCCATGCTCCTCTTTGTTATTAAGCGAGCAAGTAGGGGTTCGGCCGGTGCTTGCCTACATAATTCGTGCTGCGTGGCGCTGTGAATTACCGCGGTGGGCGAGGACGGTAGGATAGTGCCGGGGTCGTAGTGGTTTTCGAAATAGTTTAGATTTGGTGCTGGGTTACTGGCGGGCAATTTAACGAGCAGTCAGGTGGGCCCTCAATAGATAGTCAAGGCTAGTGGTCTTTCGGGACAGTTCTGATCTGTTCCGTGTGGGAGTGTGGGCGTATGGGGTTTCCGATCTCCCACGCTCCCGCACCCCACACTCCCACACGAGCCCGACTGATCATTACTGGCTTGGCGCAGCACTAGCTCCACCGGTTGGAAGGATTGCGCCGCTGTGGAAGAGCTTCTCCCGCGAGCGCGAAGGTGGGTACCGGGGCGCCTGACGTAGGCGGTGGTGCCCCGGCTGCCGGCGCCGGCACCGGTGTGAGCCGACGCCGGCGATTCGGAACCGTTACCATCCTTGCCGTTCTTCCGTTACAATCATCGTAACGGGCCGGCGCGCGCCCATGACCGAGGTGTATGGATGCCCCCGATCGATGATGAAACCCGCCAGCGGGTAGACCGCTGGCTCCGCGAGAACGATCGCAACGAATTCGGCGACAAAAAGGGGACGGTGTATGCCGGCGGCACCCCGCTCTTCAACGAGATGACCGGCAGCCAGATCGACCGCTATGACTACATCTTGAAGAAGAACCCCGAGTTGCGGAAGGGCTGATCCGCGTGACTCCCGGCTCGTAGCGTAAGGCGGCGGATGCCGCCCGGAGGTAGGCGATGAGAGGTCAGAACATCAACCGGCTGATCAAGACCGTGATGGCCGGCGCGCTCATTGCCACCGGCGTGCCGCTCCTGGCCCCGCTGTGGCCGGGCGCAGCACCGCAGCCCGCGACTCCCGCTGCCGCCACGGGCGCCACGGCGACCTCGCTGGTGGTGGACGCGCGAGACACGCTCACCAACGCGCAGCTTCAGGAGTTGAACGCCCGGTACGGCCTGCAGCTCGCCTACAACAGCGTGAATGCGGCCGAAGAAAAGCTGCTGGTGTCCGACGTGGCGCCCGGCGAGCTGGACACGGTCCTCGCCGCCCTCCGCAAAGACCCGCTGGTCGAAGCTGCGGAGCCGCTGCATCAGTACACCCTCCCGCCGGACGAGGCCGCTGCGATCTCCGGAGCCGGACGAGCCGAGCGCACCGGGAAGTCCGCCGACGGCAAGACCTGGACCCCCAACGATCCACTCTTCGCCAAGCAGTGGAACATGAAGCTGGTGGGGGCGGAAGAGGCCTGGGCCGGGGCGACCGGCAAGGGCATCGTCGTCGCCGTGATCGACACCGGCGTGGCCGCCGAGTCGGATCAGAAGTGCTACCTGGCCAAGGACTTCCAGAGCACCGCCTTCACCCGCGGCTACGACTTCGTTAACAACGACGATCATCCCACGGACGACCAGGGCCACGGCACGCACGTAGCGGGGACGATCGCGGAGAGCACCAACAACGGGGAAGGGGTGGCGGGCCTCGCGTTCGACGCCACGATCATGCCGCTAAAGGTGCTGGACGGCTACGGTTCCGGCAACTCCGCGGACATTGCGGACGCCATCCGCTTCGCGGCGGACCACGGTGCGCAGATCATCAACATGAGCCTGGGCGGCCCGAGCCCGGACTCCGTGATGCGGCTGGCGTGCAAGTATGCGGCGAAGAAGGGCGTGCTCATCGTTTGCGCCGCGGGCAACAGTGGCGGCGGCCCAGTGGGCTATCCGGCCGCTTTCCCGGAATGTATGGCCGTTTCGTCGGTGGGGCCCACCAGTGAGCTGGCGCCGTATTCGTCCGTCGGCAGCCAGGTCGCCATCGCGGCGCCCGGTGGGGACAAGTCCCGCGGCGAAGAGTTCGGCGTGCTCCAGAACACGCTGATGGGCGGCGATCCGGCCTCGGATAACTACTACGCCTTCCAGGGCACGTCGATGGCGAGCCCGCACGTAGCAGCCGCTGCCGCGCTCGTGATGTCCAAAGGCGTGCGAGATGCCGGCGAAGTGCGCCAGATCCTGCAGCGAGCCGCCTCGCCGAAG
>JAJFMS010000972.1 GCA_020696885.1 Armatimonadota bacterium
GCTGGGGCCTGGGCTCCATGTACAAAGCGGTCTTCAACCCGAAACAGGCGCACTACTACGAGTTCAAGGGCTGCCGGATCGAGCCGAACGACGTGGTGATCGACGCCGGGGCGTGCGAGGGGTTCTTCACCCGGTTCGCGCTGCTGCGCGGCGCCCGCGTGATCGTGGTGGAGCCGTGGTCCAAGATGGCCGAGGCGCTCACCCGCACTTACGCCAAGGAGATCGCCGAGGGCCGCGTGCAGGTCGTGCGGGCGCTGATCTCGGACCGTGTGGGCATGAGCGCGCTGACGTTCGACCCGAACTGGCCCTACGGCGCCAACCAGGTGAACACCAACGCGGAGTGTTCTCACAGCGAGGCGGTGGCCGAGACGACCATCGATAAGATCATCGAGGAGTGCGGCTGGGGCACCTGCGATTTCATCAAGATGGACATCGAGGGGGCCGAGCCGAAGGCGATGATCGGCGCGGAGAAGACGCTGCGCAAGTACCGACCGGACATCGCGATCGCCGTATACCACACCAAGGCGGACTACGCCCTGGTGACCGGCGCGCTCAAGAAGTTCGACCTCGGCTACAAAACGATCACGAAGGGCATGATCAAGCTGGTCCACGAGCCGGTCTGGCGCCCCCGCATGCTGCACGGCTGGCACCTCGAGCGCCCGGCCGCAGGATAGCGAGCGGATCCGTGGACCTGAACTCCCCACGCGGGCGCCGGCTGCGCATCGGCCTGGATGGAAGCCTGGCGTGCAGCAAGCGTCCGACGGGCGTGGAGCACTTCGCCCGCTCGCTGCTCCATGAGCTGCTGCGGGTAGAGGCTCCGGACCTCGAGTGGTTCCTCTACCTCCCGCCCTACGGCGATCCGGGGACCGAGGTGCCGCCCGGCGTTCGGGTCCGCTACCGTCCGGACGTGAACACGCTGATCAAGACGCCCTGGCTGGTTGCCCAGACCTGGCGGGATCGGCTGGACGCGATGTATGCGTTTGGGCACTGCCTTCCCGGTGGCTGTCGCGGGAAGGTGGTGCTGACGGTCCACGACACGGCGTTCGACGACTATCCGGACTGTTATCCGGAAGGGGTGGCGGTGAGGGCCCACGACTCGGTGGTCCACACCTGTCGCCAGGCGGCACGGATCGCGGTGCCCTCTCAGGCGACGCGGCACAACCTCGAGACGACCTACAGCTACCCGGCCGACCGGATCGACGTGCTGCTGGAAGGCGCCCGGCCGGTGTTTCAGCCGGGTGCTCCGGGCTCGCTGCCGCAGCGCGTTCTGGACGCGGGTATCACGGAGCCGTTTCTGCTGAGCGTGGGCCGGATCGACCGCCGGAAGAACGTGGCCCGGGTGATCGAGGCCTACCGGATGCTGGTGGAGCAGGGGGTGCCGTGCGGCGGGCTGGTGATCGCCGGCCCGGACGATCACGGTTCCGCCGAGGTGCGCGAGCGGCTTGCCGGCGGGAAGGTCCCGGGCGAGTGCGTGGTGTTTACGGGCTACGTGGAGGAAGCGGAGCTCGTGGCTCTGTACCGGACCGCGGCGGCGGTGGTGTACCCGTCGTTTGCCGAGGGGTTCGGGCTGCCGGTGCTGGAGGCGATGGCCTGCGGGGCGCCGGTGATCACCTCGAACGTTTCCTCGCTGCCGGAAGTGGCCGGGGATGCCGGGCTGCTGGTCGACCCCTCCGACTTGGGCGAGATCGCCGGGGCGATGCGCCGGCTGTTGACCGACCCGGACCTGCGCGGCACGTTGGCCGGAGCTGGGCTCCGGCGTGCTTCCGAATTCAGTTGGCGCCAGAGCGCCGAGCGGTTGACGGACTGCTTCCGCCGGACCGCGACCGGTAAGGCTCCGGCCCCGCAGTACGCAAGGTGATGCGATGCCTCAAGTGATGAATTCCGTCAGCGAGAAGCTCGGCTGGCGCGCCAGAATGCTCGCCGAGAAGGCGAGCGGCAAGATCCCGAACGTGCCGTGGCCGTTGATGTGGCAGTGGGTCTCCCAGCGTCACGACGAGATGCCCAAGCCGGGCGTCACCGTGCTGGAAGAAGATCCGGCCGCGGACATGGTGCTGCTAGGCATCGGGAAGCACCAGTTCTGGTTCCCCGCCGCCGCGGACCGCGACCTGTTGGACGTCTTCTATCCGGAAGTCTTCGATTCCCGGCACCCGCACTTCTATGAATACGCGGGCGCGCGGCTACGGGAGGGGGACGTGGCCCTGGACGCCGGCGCCTGCGAAGGGTTTTTCATCCGCTACGCCCTGGAGCGCGGCGCCAAAGTGCTGGCGATCGAGCCGTGGTCGCTGATGGCGAACTGCCTGGAGCGGACCTTCGCGCCGGAAGTAGCGGACGGACGGGTGCAGGTGGTGCGCACGTTCCTGGGTAAGGAAGCCGGCGAGACCGAGTTCACGGTGAACCTGGACCACCCGTTCGCCTCCGGACCGGAGAACGATAAGAGCAATCCGCGGTCCGTCACGGAGCGCGTTCCGATCACGACACTCGATGACGTGGTGGAAGGGTCGCAGTTCTCCCGGATCGACTTCCTGAAGATGGATATCGAAGGCTCCGAGATGTCCGCGCTGTCCGGCGCGGCTCGTACCTTCGAGAAGTTCGTGCCACGGGTTTCCATCACCACTTACCACCGGGCCACGGACTGGCTGGACATCCCCGCCCAGGTGTGCCGGTTCAATCCCAGCTACCAGTTCACCCACAAGGGCGTCGTGTTCTACCCAGGTGGCTGGCGCCCGATGCTTTGCCACGGATGGGTGTAGCCGAGGTCCCGATGATGAGTGCCGCCGCGGCCGATAACGTGCCGTCCAGCCGCGAGGAAGAAGCGGGCCGCTGGGCTACCGTCCGGTGGGTCTGCCTGCTGGCGTCGAT
>JAJFMS010000973.1 GCA_020696885.1 Armatimonadota bacterium
AGGCTCAGACGCGTCACCGCCCCTCGGGAGAGCGATGCGCAGGAGGCGGAAGCGATGGCGCCCAAAGGTGTAGGCAGAGTCCCTAACGATGCGCGCACTCTTCATCCTCATCCTGACCCTGATTGCCCTGTCCGGCGCCAATTCCTATTGGCAGCGGGCGAGCGCGGGCGGTCGCGTCTAGATCGAGATGAGCGTGTGGGGGATGCCGTTCGAGAACACGCTCTACACCCGGTACTACATCCCGCAGTTCGAGCGCGAGAACCCCGGCATCCGGGTGCGGTTTCACCACTACGACAGCTACTCCAGCCGCATCCTGATGCTCCGGGCCGGCGGCATCGCGCCGGACGTGATGCGTCAGAACATCGAGTTCGGTGCGCAGTACCTGCGGCGCGGGTTCAACCTGCCGCTGGACCGGTACATCGACGGTCCCGACGGCGTGGACCGGCGCGACTTCATTCCGGTGACCTGGGAGCCGCTCCGGTACCGCGAGCGCACCTACGGGATCCCCCAAGACATCAACATCCGCGCTCTCTATTACAACCGGGACCTGTTCGAAGCCGCCGGCATCCCGCCGCCCACCACGAACTGGACCTGGGCCGACCTGAAGCGCGCCGGCGAGCAGCTTTCCGACCCGGCGCGGAACGGCGGTCATCCAGACGTGGCGGGCCTTGTTACCGGCTTCCGCGCCACCGACTGGCTGCCGTTTTACTACCAGGCAGGCGGGCAGGTGTGGAACGCCGACAAGAGCCGCCCGCAGCTCGACACGCCGGAAGCGGTGGAAGCGCTTACGTTCTTCAAGACCGTGGCCGGCAGCTCCAGCATCAGCCAGGCCAGCAGTGAGCGCGGCGGGCTCGGCCCTTCCACCTTCTTCCAGAACGGCCGCGCCGCGATGCTGATCGACGGCTCGTGGCGCTCGCCGCAGCTCAAGAAGAGCGCGCCGGACCTGCGCTTCGGCGTGGCGCCGCTCCCCCGCGGAAAGCAGGCGATGTCGGTGAGCACTTCTTGCTTCTGGTCGGTGAGCGCGCAGACCCGGCACCCGGACGAGGCGTGGAAGCTAGTGAAGTTCCTCTCGGATAAAGAGCAGCTCATCCGATACTGGCAGTACCTGTGGGTCGCGCCGCCCGCCCGGTGGAGCGCCCTCCGGTCGCCGGAGTTCCAGCAGGTTACCGGGGCCGGGGCGGACAACCCGGGCCTCTCCGGAGCCGCGGAGTTCCAGGAGAAGTGCGCCTGGATCCCCTACACGCTGGAGCACGGGCAGACGACCACGGAGTTCATCGGGCCATTCACCCGGCAGCTCTACGACAAGCTGAGCTTTGCCGTGGAGGACGTGGTGCTCCAGGGCGGCGAGCCGCAGGCCGCGTTGAAGAAGGCGCAGCGGGAGATGCTGGACCAGATCCGCGAAGTGGAGAAGACCTTTGTCCAGTGAGCGGGTCCCCGTGAGCCTGGCCTCCGCGAGGACCGCCGCCCCGGCCCGGAAGCGTCGTCCCCGTTCGCCGGCGCCGGACTTCATCGCGGGCGCGCTGGTGGTGATCGTCTGCTTCCAGCTCCTGCCGTGCCTCTGGGGCATCGGGCTCAGCTTCTTCCGGTACGACGGCATCGGGCCTGCGGCGTGGGTGGGCACCGAGAACTACCGCCGTCTGATGGCTGATCCCACCATCGCGGCGGCGCTGGGCACCACGCTCAAGTATGCGCTGGGCTCCGTGCCGCTGAGCCTGGTGCTGGGGCTGGCGATCGCGCTGGTGCTGGACGAGCGGTGGTTCCGGGGGAAGACGTTCGCCCGCGCACTCTTCTTCATGCCGAACGTCATCTCGCTGGTGGCGGTGGCGTTCGTCTGGGAGTGGCTGCTGAACCCGAAGTTCGGGATCATCAACACGATCCTGGACCGCTTCGGCATCGCCGGCCCGGCGTGGCTCAGCGATCCCCAGTGGGCGCTCTGGTGCGTGGTGCTGGTGCAGGTCTGGCACGGGCTGGGCTTCTCCGTGATCGTCTTCCTTGCCGGGCTCCAGGGGGTGCCGGAGACCTACTACGAAGCCGCCCGCCTGGACGGCGCGAACCGGCTCCAGCAGGTGCGGCACGTCACCCTGCCGCTGCTGATGCCCACGATCATGTTCCTCTCGATCATGGGCTGTATCGCGGCGTTCCAGGTGTTCCAGACGGTCTACATGATGACCGGCGGCGGCCCGGCAGACTCCACCCGCGTTATCGTCTACTATCTCTGGCAGATCGGCTTCGAGCGCGTCGAGTTCGGCTACGCGTCCACGATCGCGGTCGTCATCTTCGCCGTCGTGCTGGGCCTCACGCTCGTGCAATGGCGCTTCTTCCGGGACCGCGTGGAGACGATGGGGTAGGCGCGGTGTTCAGGTGTTCAGGTGTTCAGGTGTTCGGGTTGAGTGAGACCGTGGCCGCACCGGTCAGCGTCCAGAATCTTTCTCGTTCTCATTCTCATTCTCTTTCTCGGCTCCCGACCGTTCCTCACAGTCATCCCACTTCCTGACGATGCACCATCGGCTCACTTCCGGAATAACCGGCGCCCTGGGAATCACCGCCGCCCACCTCATCGTCTACGCGCTGGCGTTGTCGATGGTGTTTCCGTTCGTCTGGATGGTCTCCACCTCGCTGAAGGCGGAGAGCGAGGTGTTCGGGTGGCCGCCGCAGCTTCTTCGTTGGCCGCCGGACTGGTCCAACTACCCGGCGGCATGGGAAATTGCGCCGTTCGGCCGGTACTTCCTGAACAGCATGGCCGCCTACGCCTTCTCGCGGCTGCGGTTTCGGGGACGGGACGCGCTGTTCCTGGTATTCCTGGCGACGATGATGATCCCATTCCAGGCGACCATGATCCCCACGTTCCTCATCCTGA
>JAJFMS010000974.1 GCA_020696885.1 Armatimonadota bacterium
CGGTGCCGGTGAGCATCTTGCCGTCGTCTTCCTTCAGCTCCGGCACGTCGGGCGGGGGCGGGGGCGGCGGGGTGCCGAGGATCTGCTCCAGGATCCACTTGCCGCGCTTCACCGGGTTGGTGCGGGTGGGGTTGGAGGTGACCGTGAGGATGCTGGCCTGCTTCAGGATGCCGCCGCGCTCGCCGCCGGTGACGGCCACCTTGCGGAAGTTGTCGCCGGTGACGCCGGGGATGCCGTAGTGCTTCGCGAGCCGCTCGTTCAGGAAGGTGTACTTCGCCTCGAACAGCTCCATCACGCTCCGGTCTTCGCGCATGATGTGCTCGAAGAAGAGCTGCGTCTCCTTGAGCATCGCGGCCCGGAGCTCTTCATTGAAAGTGGGGAACCGCTGCGGGTCCGGCGCGGCAATCTTCAGGTTCCGGAGCGTGAGCCACTGCTCGCCGAAGTTCTCCACCAGCGCAAACGCCTTCGGGTCCTTCAGCATCCGGCGCGCCTGCTTCTCCAGCACGTCCGGCTTCTGCAGGTCGCCGCTGGCGGCCAGGGAGAGGAGCTCGTCGTCCGGCATGCTGCTCCAGAGGAAGTAGGAGAGGCGCGAGGCCAGCTCCCAGCCGGTGAGCGAGCGCGAGGCGGCTGAGTCCGTGCCGGCTCCGTCCCTACGGACGTCGTTTGGAGCGCCGTTCAGCTCGACGCGGAACAGGAAGTTCGGGGAGACCAGCACCCCCTGCAGCGCGGCCTGGACGGAGCGCTCGAAGCTGTCGCCTTCTTTCACGGAGGCGTCGTAGATGCGGAGGAGCCGCTGCACTTCTTCCGCGGCGACCGGGCGGCGGAAGGCGCGGCGGGCGAAGCCCTCGACGATCGTCTGCGCGGCTTCCCGCTCTTTGCCCTCTTCCGGCTGGGCGGTGAAGATGCGGCGGTGGGATTCCGGAAGCCCCTGCGGGTGCGGCACCAGCGGCCCGACCTGCTCCAGGTAATCCACCACCAGGTTGCGGTCCCCGCGGTTCTTGGGGTCCTTGTCTTCCAGCGTGTTGTAGTTGTTGGTGAAGGTGCCCTTGATCAGGAAGCGGCCGGCGGCGGGAATGTTCAGCTTCACCTGGTAGACGCGAGGCTTCTCTTCGTCCACCGCCACGTCGAACACCTGGACTACCGCGTCTTCCAGCTTCAGTTCCAGCTTCGGCGCTTCGGTCGCCGTTCTTCCCCAGCATCACGTAGCTGTTCTCGTAGACCTGGCCGCCGGCGAGGTCCTCCACCTCCACGCGGTCCACTTTCGCGCCGGTCTCGGGAGCTACGATCGCCTTGTCCACCACCTGCTCGGCGGCGTCCAGGTACTTCTCCATCAGGAGCGGGGTGAGCGAGAGCACGTCCCCGATGTTGTCGAACCCGTAGCCGACGTCGTCGGACGGGAAGTCTTCGGCGGGCCGGAAGTTGATGCCCACCAGGTCCCGGATGGTGTTGTTGTATTCCACCCGGTTGAGGCGGCGCAGGGTGACGCTGCCGGGCTCCTTGATGGTGCAGTCTACCTGGGAGAGCTTCGCCTCGATCCAACCGGTGAGGGCGGCGCGCTCCGCGGCGGTGGGCTGCGGGGAGTTCTTGGGCGGCATGTGGCCGGCGCTGACGTTCTTGCCGATGTGCTCCCAGACGTCGCGCGCCTTGACCACGGCGGCCTCGTCCTTGTAGCGGGTAACGTCGATGCCGGCGATGGCCTGCTTACCACCATGGCAGTTGGCGCAGTACTTCTTGAGGAGGGGGACCACCTCGCCGGAGAACGCCGCGGCGGAGGCCTTACTGTCCTTTCCGGACCCATCGGCCTTCCTGGGTGCGCCCCTACGGGCGTCGCCACCCGCGCCGGCCGCCGAGGCCGCCATCCAGGTGACCAGCGTCAGCGTGACCACCGGTATCGTCGTTCGTATCCCGATCAACGCCATGCGGTTCTCCCCACGGTCCTCATCCCTACCTACGACGTCGGGATGGGGAAGGCGTTTCCAGTATCGGCGTGATGGGTTTACCGCAGAGACGCAAGGAACGGGGGATGGGGGAGGGTTTGGACGGGATTACGGGGGAGGGGTAGACAGGATTACGGGATTGGGAGGGATAGGGGGAAGGGGTGGTAGCCTGCTCACAAAAGTACCGTCATTGCGAGGGACGTTTTTTGCCCCGTGGCAATCCCGGCCGGGCACGGATCATGCCTGGCGCCGAAGCACCAATCCTGGTCGCTGCTCAACATTCGGGATTGCCACGCCGCCACGGGAGCGCGTTCGGGGATCGTTAGGGGCGGTGGGCGGCTCGCAATGACAGGGGGCGGGTCGAGGGCGAGGACTACTTCTCCATCTCATCGAGCCAGTAGGAGACGATGGCGGCGTTGTAGGTGGCGGAGAGGGTGGAGCTTTTCCCCGGCGTGGGGCCGTAGCCGCCGTCTTCGTTGCGGCACTTGCCGATGAATTCGCGGAGGCGAGCGATGTCCGGCTTGGCCTTGAGCATGTAAAGCGCGCGGACGATCCGGTAGGTGGCGGAGAGGTCGCCGCTGCTCCCCATCCCGGCGAAGCCGCCGTCCGGCGTCTGGGCGGCCTGGAGCGCCTTCGCCACCGCGGCGGGGTTCTTTACCGGGGCGCCCAGCCGCAGCAGGGTGATGGCGGCACCGGCGTTTTCCAGCGGGGTCTTGCCGTAGGTGCCGTCCGGATTGAGGGTAGCCTCGTAGGTCTTGACCCACTCGGCGGTTTTCTTGCCCTTGATCCCGGCGGCGTCCAGCGCGGCCGCGGCGATGTAGATGTCCGGGATCGAGGCGGCGCGCTTGTCGAAGTAGTCGCGGATGGAGAACGACTCGTCCTTGGCGAGGGCGTTTTTGAGCTCGGCCGCCACCATGAGGCCCATCGCCGTGGTGCGGACGTCCGCCGCGGTTCCCGGCGCATCCACGAACCCTCCGGACGGATCGGTGCACACATAGAGAAAGGCATCCACTCCGGGGCGCTTGCCGCCGAGGTACTTTGCGGCGCGGACCGCGGCGTTGGTGGCGCTGAGGCTGGAGGGGCCCGCTTCGCCGGTGGCCCGGAAGCCCTTGTCCTCGTTGTGGAGGCCGACCACGTAGTCGAAGGTCTCCTGTTTCTGCTCTTTGGTGAGCGGCGCCGCCTGGACGGCGGAGACGATGAGCGCCGCGGTGGCGAATAGTTGGAAGATCCGTTTCATCGGTTCGAGCTCCTCGCTGGGGGCATGCGCTCCCGAGCGATTCGTTGGGCTTGCATTCCCGGGTTCCCTGCCGCCGCGTGGTGGGGAAGGATGGGATAAGAAGATTCCGTCCGGCGCGAAACGAAGCCGGATGGGGCACGTCTATGAAACTAACTGAAGAAGAACGGGAACTGTTGATGACGGAGGTGGCCCAGGCGCTGGACCACGTGCATGCGCCGGAGCTGCGGGTCACCTACGGGGAGCTGTTCTCCGCGGTGGACCAGTCCGAGGTCCCGGAAGAGCTGATGCCGCCGCTGGAGACGCTGCTGGAAGTGGGGCTGCAGAGCGGCCGCATCCGGAAGGTACACCTGGCGCCCGGGGAGACGGCGGCGCGGCGGCTGTTCGCGCGGACGCCGCGGGGGCAAGCGACGCAGGGCAAGACCGCGGAGGTGAACGAGGCGCTCCGCGCGCTGGCCGGGCATCAGATCGAGGAAGTGAGCATCACGCAGCCGGCGCCGGGCAGCTTCTCGCTGCTGGTGGCGACGGACCAGGGGAAACTCCAGCTCCGGTTGGACCGGGAGGGAGTTCGACTGCAGTCATTGGAGATCGGGTAGGGCAGGGCTTTGCAGTAGCAGGCGCCGGGGCCAACGACGGCCCCGGCGCCGGATCGCACCGTTCACCTTCGCTCATGCAGCACCGCAACGGCAACTCGAACCGGTATCTCTGGCTGCTCGCACCGCTGTTGGTGCTGATCCTCCTGAGCACGCCCTCGCTGCGGGTGGTGGGCTGGGTGGTGCTGCGCCTGCTGATCGTGGGGGGCGCGGTGGGCGGCGTC
>JAJFMS010000975.1 GCA_020696885.1 Armatimonadota bacterium
ATCCTGGGCCGGAAGGCGTTCCCCCAGCCCAAGCCGGTGGCGCTGGTGCGGTATCTGCTCTCCATGGTGCGCGATCCGGAAGCGATCGTGCTGGACTGCTTCGCGGGGAGCGGCACCACCGGCCACGCGGTGCTGGACCTGAACCGGATCGACGGCGGCAGCCGGCGGTTCCTCCTGGTGGAGCTGGAGCCGGAGATCTGCCGCGAGATCACCGCCGAGCGCCTGCGGCGGGTGATCCAGGGCTACAGCCATACCGAGCGCTCCGGCATGGAGCAGCAGGTGGAGGGCCTGGGCGGCGGGTTCCGGTACTGTATGCTCGGTAGCCCTGCTGAGGAATGAGCGAAACCTTCGAAACCTCCCGCCCGTTTCCAGTTGCAGACGAACATCGGCCTGGTCGCATGGAGGCAACTTTCGATGTGCCGACGTAATCTAATGTGCGAAGGGCGACCAACCGGCGGGCAACACCGGTTCGGATTCCGGCATGGCTGACCGGATGGAGGCGGTGTGATGAAGCGACGTGGTTTTACGCTGATCGAGTTGCTGGTCGTGATCGCGATCATCAGTATTCTTGCCGGGATGCTCTTCCCGACGTTTGCGCAATCGCGCGAAGCGGCTCGAAAGATCTCCTGCACCTCCAACGTGTCGCAGCTCGGCAAGGCGTTGATGATGTACGCCGGGGACAACGACGGCCTCTACCCCGAGCATGACCGCAGCGTCACCGACTCCACGTACGAGCGTGGCGGCGTGGTGGTGTCCGACTGGTCTACGACCCCGGTAACCAACTGGGCCCAGGCGGTGATGCCCTACGTCAAGAACTACCAGGTGTTCGTTTGCCCCTCCAACAAGGGCTGGGCCCTGGGGAACAACACCAACCGGAACAGCCGCCCGATCTCCTACATCATGAACGGCTACGCTGCGGGGCGGATGATGGACTCGGCAGGCGACACCTCCGGCGCGGCGCTCCTCTACGACTACCGCTTCCTCTCCGACGGCGCGAGGATCAATCCCGCCCCGGGCTGGATGACGTGGTTCTGGGGTTGGACGGCGCACGATCCGCGCTACGTGGTGCTCTACCAGGACTCCCACGTCAAGACGGTCACCGAGAGCAAGTTCGGGGCCGACATCTGGAACGCCCCTCCCGGCAACATGTTTTATTACTAACCGTTGCAGGCCTACCAGGCAGGCCGGAGTAATGGAGTGGTGGGGTTTTAGAGCGATGGGCGCCAGTAACTCAGCGCTTCGGGGACCCTTACTTCACCTCGTTACCGGCCAGGCTCGCTCCCCTATTGATCTCTCGTAGCCCGAAGTAATCCATGAACCTCCTCAACGATCCGATGGCCGCCGGTTTCATCTGGCGCACGATCCTGGTGATCTTTAGCTGGACGATGTTTCTCCAGCTCAGGAAGCAGGGCTCCCAGTTCTGGTGGATCAAGATGTTGAAATCCGCCCGGCTGGTGTCCATGGAGAACTACAACTACGCGGGGATGGTGGAGAAGAGCCGGTTGTTCTTCCAGTGGCTCGCGATCGCGGCGACGTGTATCTTCCTCTGGCACTCCCTGCAGTTCTACCGGCGTTACGACCCGGACTTTCTGTGGGGTCCGAAGCCGGTGACCTTCACCTCCCCGGAAGGCCGCCCCGGGCTCCCGCCTGCCATCCCCGGCGCGGGCGGCGGCGGCGCCACCACGGTCCCGGGCGCCGGGCTGACCGGACGCCCCGGCAGCCGGCCGGGCGAACAGGTGCCCGGTCAGAGCGTGCCTGGTCAGGGCATGCCGGGACAGCCCGGTCAGCCCGGAATGCCGGGCGGTGGTCCGGGTGGATTGCCCCCTCCAGGTACCGGCGGCTCGCGTGGAATGCCGGGTACGCAGTAACAGATGCCGATGAAACTGGCCGAAGCGTTGGTGCTGCGGGCGGACGCCCGCAAACGGATCGAGCAACTGCGCGAGCGGATCAAGCTGTCGGCGCTGGTGCAGGATGGCGAGGAGCCGCCGGAAGACCCGGAAGAGCTGCTGAATGAGGTCCGGCGTTTGCTCCGGGAGATGACGGACCTCATCCAGCGCATCAACCGGACCAACCTGCAGACCACCCTCCCGGACGGCCGCTCGCTGACGACGGCGCTGGCCGAGCGAGACACGCTGACGCTGTACTACACCGTCCTCCAGGGCACCGCGGACGCGGCCACGCCCAAGGTGGACCGGATGGGGCGCGCGGAGATCCGGAAGCTCCCCACGGTGAAGGTGGCCGAGCTGCGCAGGGAGATGGACGACATCGCCCGGCAGCGGCGAGAGCTGGATACCCAGATCCAGTCGCTCAACTGGAACACGGAGCTGCTGGACTGAGCGCGCGAAGACGGTAATCGGAAGCCCGCGGCTGAGGACACGAGGCGGCGACTGCCAGAGTCGCATCGGTCACCTCGCGGGGCCATGGGGTGAGGCGGGTTCAAATCCCTCCACGGCACTGTAACGCCCAGCACCGTTACATCGGCACCGGGTATCGAGTACTGTCACTACCACGTGTCGGCCAGGGCTTCCGGTGAGGGTGGGATCGGGGTACTTCGCCGCGCACTGGGGATCGGGTCCACGGAGGGACGGTCGAGATGGCAGGCATCGAGATCATGGACGAGGACCGCTTCTGGTCCATCATCGCCCAGTCTCGGGCGCTCGTGGATGTCGCTCACTGCCAGCACGGGGACGAGTTCCAGGCCCAGCAGATCGAGCAGCTCACCGCGCTGCTGGGCACCCTCCCGGTGGAGTCGATCGTCGCCTTCGACATGCGGCGGTCCGCACTCTCCGGCGAGGCCTACCGCTGGAGCCTCTGGGATGTCGCCTACTGGGCGTACGGCGG
>JAJFMS010000976.1 GCA_020696885.1 Armatimonadota bacterium
CAGCACCGAGACCGAGCGCAGCGGCACGACGTACGAAACGGGCGCCTGCTGGAGCACCTACAGCACCAGCAGGTAGCCACCGGCTGCAGCGAACGACGCAGCCAGAAGGGTCCGCGGAGCGGGCCGGATCGCGGCCGTGAACGGCTCCAGGCGCGACTCTTCCAGAGCATCGCGCCGTATGCGTGTGAACCCGCCAGGGACGTAAGCACCACGTACAGCGACGGGGAAACGTGCCGCACGCCGATCTTGTCGACTGGAGAATCGGCGGCGGTGCAGAGCCCGGTCCCGATGGCCACGGCCACGCCGGCCCGAGACACCGCCGCCACCCGGCTCATCCCGCTCAGCGCCAGTGCAAACACGCCCGCCACGATCAGGCTGATCCCGAGCCAGCCCGCCGGGGAAGGCTGCTCCCGAAACAACAGCAACCCCAGCACCGCCGTTGCCATGGGAGCCACGCCGCGGGTGATCGGGTAGGCGCGAGAGAGGTCGTCCCGCCGGCGCAGCTTGGCCGAGGTCAGAACGAGCCCATGCCTGGGCGGAGAGAGCCCTCCCGGCCTACGTTCTAGCAAGTGTTAGAACGTAGGGCCGGAGCTCCGTCTCGGCCCCGAATCGGTACCCCATAACCCCTCGGCCGAGCCGTACTTGGCCGAGGCTGCAACTCCGTCGACGATCAGGGTTCCGGCTCTACGGCGGGCTTGGACCGAGCGTCTCCTTCAGAAGAGACTTCATCCGTTCGCTATCAGCCGAATTGTAAAGCCACCGCAGTTGCTCACTGCTGACCGGAGTCAACCCACGGGCCTTCAGCATCACCACTGCCAGATCGTAATCGTTGCTCATAACCGCGCATCTGAGAGGCGTCAACTTCGGCCAGCCCTGATCATTTGGATCGGCGCCGCCATTTATGAGAAGCCGAATTAGATCCGGTTTGCCTATCCACAGTGCCATTAACAAGACCGACTGCCCGTGGAGATTACGGAAGTTCGGGTCGGCTCCGAACCTCAGAGCTCTCGCAACCCTCGCGGCATCACGATCGCTGGTAGCCTGCACCAGCTCCATAGACCAACCCACCCACCACAAGCACGCCAGCAGCACTGCCATAACCGACCCGATGATCAGTTGCTTTTTGCGCAAGGCACGACGCGGCGACACGCTCATCGGGGGTGCTCCTTGGCCTTACCGCCCCACGAGCACCGGCTCAGCCGGCTTCACTTCGGCGGCGGGAAGCTCGGGCGCGGGCTCGGCGGTGATCAGCCGGGCGCCCCGGTTCCAGGTGAAGTAGCTCCAGGCCCAGCGCAGGCCCACCGAGATCCGATCCTCAAACTCCACCAGGTAGAGGAGGTGGAGGAAGGTCCAGGCCATCCAGGCCAGGAAGCCGCGCATCCGTAGGGAGCCCATCTGGGCCACGGCGGCGTTGCGGCCGATGACGGCCATGCTCCCCTTGTCGTGATACTTGAAGCGCGGGCGGGCGGCGATACCGCGCAGCAGGCGCTCCGCCACGAAGCGGCCCTGCTGGATCGCTACCGGCGCCATCCCGGGGAGCGGTTTCCCTCCTTCGGGCGTAAAGCAGGCCAGGTCGCCCACCACGTACACGTCCGGGTGCCCGGGCAGGGTCAGGTCCTGCTCCACGATGACCCGGCCGCCGCGGTCCAGCTCCACCCCGGCACGTTCGGCGAGGACCGCTCCCAGCGGCGAGGCACGCATGCCGGCGGCCCAGAGCACCGTCTTTGCCGGCACCTCTTCGGTGGTCTCCCCGGTGCGGACCGCCACCCCGGTTCCCCGGATGCCCGTCACCTGCACACCGGTCCGCACCTCCACCCCCAGCTTGCCCAGCGACTCGACCGCCGCCTGGGACAGCTCGGCAGGGTAGGGCGGCAGGGCCCGGTCCGCACCCTCGAGCAGCAGGACGTGCGCTTCCGAGGGGTCGAAGGTCCGAAACTCGTGCTTCAGCGTGTGGCGGGCCAGCTCCCCCAGCGCCCCCGCCAGCTCCACGCCGGTCGGGCCGGCGCCGACCACCACAAAGGTCAGCCAGGCGCGGCGTGCGGCGGGGTCCGTCTCCCGCTCCGCCATCTCGAAGGCGTGCAGCACCCGTCGGCGGATCTCCAGGGCGTCTTCCACCGTCTTGAGCGAGGGCGCGTTCTCTTCCCATTCCGGGCGGCCGAAGTAGTGCGACGCCGCGCCCGCCGCCACGATCAGCGTGTCGTAAGGCAGCTCGCCGTCTCGCAGCAGCACGCGCTTGGCGTCCAGGTCGAAGTCCACCACGTCGCCCTGGAGCACCCGCGTGTTCTTCTGGCGGCTGAGCACCGACCGGAGCGGCGCGGCGATGTCCGCGGGAGAAAGCCCGCCCGTCGCCACCTGGTAGAGGAGCGGCTGGAACAGGTGGAAGTTCCGCCGGTCCACCAGTGTTACCTGGGCCGGGGCCTTCCCCAGCCGCTGCGCGGCATACAGGCCGCCGAACCCGCCGCCCACGATCACCACCCGGTGTTCCCGCGTCTGCGCGGCCGGCGCCGGGGCCCGGTTGCCCGTTTTCCGGGCCTCTTCTGTCTCTGCGTACATCGCTACTTCCGTATTTCCGAGCGGCTCGATCTATCTTCAATCAAGCCTTGTGAAATTTTTCTCAAGCCCATTATACACCGGAGATCGACGAATGGTACTCGCGGCGAAAAAACAGTTGTCCGCGATGGTAGGGCCACCCGGCAGGGGCATTCGCCATGGTCGCCATGGTCGCCATGGTTGCCCGGTCCCCGGATCTCGGCCAGCGCCACGCAACGAAGCACCCCCACGGCGGGATGCCCCTGGGGCGGTTGAAGCACCGAGAGTGCGCTCGACTCATGGGCTGGGACA
>JAJFMS010000977.1 GCA_020696885.1 Armatimonadota bacterium
GCATCCGATCCAGCAGAACCGTTTTACCTACGCCTCGTAGGCCAGTCAACAGCACGCTTTTGGCTGGTCGGCCGATACGCACGCGCTCCAACGCGATGCGGACGTTCTCGCGCAGCTCATCGCGGCCGGCGAGCTCCGGAGGGGGTGTTCCGGCGCCTGGTGCAAAAGGGTTACGCACAGCATCCATGACGCGAGTATATACTGATGTATCGTGAGTTTACAAGATTAGGATAAACTCCCTAACTTTCCTATACATCGGAGCGGGACCGGCGGCCGGACCCCCCGACTCGCCCTTCTCTAATCACCAGGCTGGGCCGCGCACGCAGTGCTTGCGGTAAAACTCTCCCTATGAAACGGATCATCTGTATCAGTGGAGACGCCGCCTCCGGGAAGACCAACTGCCGGGCTGGCAGATCGTGAGCACCGGCCAGCGGTTCCGGGAGTACTGCCGTGAGCGGGGGCTCGATCCGCAGCAGATCTCCCACCTCGGAGACTCGATTCACCTGGAGGCGGACGAGCGGATGCGCCGCGAGCTCGCGGAAGGCCGCGACCTCATCGCCGAGGCGCGCCTGGTGGGCTACCTGGCGCGAGATCTGGACGATGCGCTGCGGGTGTTCTGCGACTGCCCCCTGGAGGTCCGCGCGGAGCGGTTCCAGGGCCGTGAGCCCGGCTACAGCCTGGACGACGCGCGGCGCCGGGTGCAGGAGCGTGATGAGGCCGACACGGCGAATCTCCGCCATCTCCATGGGATCGACTACCACGACTCGCAGTACTACCACCTGGTGGTGAGCACCGCGGATCTCGATCCGGATCAGGTGGCCGCCGCGATCCTGGCCGCCGCTCGGGAGTAAGTTGGCAACTCTCGTTTCAGGCGGAGCAAAAGGCCGATCCGAAGAAGGATGCGGACCTGCCGCCCGAGATCGCCAAGCTGCCGTTCGAGGTTCGCGACGGCTATCGGCGCTTCACCAAGCGGTGCACCACGTGCCACGACTCCAAGCGGGTGCTCGAGGCGAAGAAGTCGCTGTTCGAGTGGCAGGGAGTCATCGGGACGATGGCGTTCAAGAAGGACGCCAACATCCCGATGGAAGACCGGCATTCCATCTTCCTGTACCTGGCGTACCTCCACGGCACCACGGGTAAGCCGGAGGAGAAGGACGAGTACCTCACCTTCCTCGCCAAGTGCGAAGATTGCCACGGCATCAGCCTCGTCTACAAAGACAAGAAGCCGATGAAGGACTGGCCGAACATCATCCACCGGATGGCCGGCAAGAACCAGGCGCAGATCTCCCAGGACGATGAGAAGAAGGTGATGGGGTACATCCAGCGGATGTATCCGGACGTCTTCGGCGTGGAGTAGACTCTCCGCGTGAACGAACTCACGAAGAGCCCCGGGACACCGTTCTGTCCCGGGGCTCTCTTCGTTTTGAGCAGCGATCCGGCCGCCCGGCCGCACCGGGCCCTGTGTGAGTGCTACGTGTCCTCGCTGTGGGTGAACTCCCAGGCGTCCTCGCTGCCGGTTTCCGTATCCAGCAGCAGGAGCCGTTTGAACCCGTAGTCGCCGCCCACGTTCAGGCACCGTTTCCCCGCCACGTCCGCGGAACACGCGGCATGGGTGTGGCCGCAGATCAGCGTGGTGATCCGCGAGTCCGAAAGCACCGCATCCTGCATGCGCCGGTTCCCGGTGTACGCCAACCAGAACCGCTGATAGGTGGTGGTAAGCGGCGTGGGATAGAACAGCTCCCGCACGGGTGGATGGTGCTGGATGGCGATCACCTGCTCGGCGTCGGTCGGCAGCCCGGCTAGCTGTTCTCGGAACCGCCCGACCACTCGCCCGGTGAAGTCCTGGTCGCTTATGCCCAACCGCACGAATTGGCCGTCGTTGTGCCGTCCGTTGGGGAACAGCTTGGCGCGATACATCACCTGGGCCGTGGGATGCTCCGACTCGACGATCGGATCGGCGAAGCTGTAGTCGTACCAGTTGATGGAGCCGAGCAGCGCCAGGCCTCCGCCTGCGAGGTACGGCTTCTGATCCAGGTAGTGGAACCCCGCCGCCGCCGCGATCTCGGGAAGCTCCTGCTCGTACCGGGTGAGGGACGACGCCTTCGGATCTCGCGACCAGAGATCGTGGTTCCCCGGGATGACGAGCCGCTCGCAGCCCAGGCCCTGGAACACCGCGAGGCAGGCGGCGAAGTCAGCGCCTTCGCCCACGTCCCCCGCAATGGCGAACACGTCCGGCGCCAGCAGCTCCACGTGCCGCGCGAGTCGGAGCGTGGCGGCGTCCCCGCGCGCGTCGAGGCCCCAGTGAAGGTCGGAGGTGATGGCGAGGCGCATGCGGGTGCCCGGAGGAGCGGGTGCGGGAAGCGGCGAAGCAGTGCGGTACGGACAGTTTACCGGGTTTTCGAGATCTCCACCATGAACCGCGCCGCACTGGTTGGTCTGGCTCTCCTCTCGTCAGCTGCTACCGCCGCCGGCCCCGCGTCCACCCGGGAAGAGCTGCTGAAGCTCGTCCGCCCGCGCCGGGTGGCGCTGGCGGCGCAGGTGCAGACGCTGGAAGGTAGCGGCGCGTTCATCCGCGAGAAGGTGTTCTTCCAGTCGGAGCCCGGGCAGCGCGTGGCGATGCTCGTGGTTCGACCGCGCGACGCCGCGCCGCGGAAGCGCCCGGTGGTGGTCCTCCTCCACGGTACCCGCGGTCGGAAAGAGGGGATGGAGCCGTGGCTGGTGGACCTGGCCCAGCGTGGCTTTGTGGCGTGCGCCACCGACGCGCGCTGGCACGGCGAGCTCGCCGCCGGCGACTATGAGGAGGCGATTATCCGGGCCTACCGCACCGGACAGGGCCATCCGTGGCTCTACGAGACGGTGACGGACACCATCGCCGCTCTCGATTACCTCCAGACCCGCCCGGACGTGGACGGCGACCGGATCGGGATGCTGGGGATCTCGATGGGCGGGATGAACACCTACCTCACCGCGGCCGTCGACCCACGGGTGAAGGTGGCCGTGCCGTGCATCGGGGTCACGAGCTTCGGCTACCAGGTCGAACATGGGCTGCACGCCGCCCGCTGTGCTACCCTGCCTCGCTTCCACCAGGTGGTGGCGGAGTCGCTGGGGGAAACGGAGGTGACTCCCCGGGTCGCCCGGGCGGCGTGGGATAAGGTCCTCCCCGGCATCACCGGCAAGCTCGATTGCCCCCGGCTGCTGGAAGCGATTGCACCCCGGCCGCTGCTCATCCTGAACGGCGAGGACGACCCCCGCTGCCCCATTGAGAGCGTGCGCCAGTGTCATGCTGCCGCGGCGCCCGCCTACCGGGCCGCGGGCGCCGCGGACCGGTTGCGGCTGAGCATCGCGCCGAAGACCGGCCATCAGGTAACGGAAGCCCAGAAGGTGGAAGCGCTGGAGTGGCTCGTGCGGTGGCTGAAACCCGCTTGAAAGTGCGAGGTTCGAAGTGTGAG
>JAJFMS010000978.1 GCA_020696885.1 Armatimonadota bacterium
CCCTGGTCGGTAGCACCCACCCTCCCGCGAGGTGGGCCTACGCTTCGCCCTTTCACGTCCCGGCAAAAAGCGCCGGGACTAACGGGCGGCTTGGCGTGCGTGTTCAATTGCTGTTATCCGCGTCCTAAGCACGATGATCTCCAGACCGGCGGGTCACGGGTGGGTGCTACCGCCTGCGAGCGTGGGACTGGCCCGCCCAAAGAGCACCTGGCTCCTCGGCTCGGCCCAACGCCAATGGCGGTTGAACTACAATATGTCGGCATTTCCAGGCCGTCGTGAGTTACCCGGGCTAGAAGAAGCGGATGTCCGGGATCAGGCCGCTGGCGACGGAGCGGATGTAGAGATCGGTGAGGATGACGCCGCCCAGGGAGGTCCAGGCCCACTGCATGTGGTTCATGTTGAAGAACGTCACCAACTTCCAGGCCTTGTAGCCGGTCTTCACCTTCGCGTTGGCGTGATCGCCGCCCAGCGGGCAGGTGAAGCAGTCCATCTTGCCGCCCACCAGGTGCCGGAAGGAATGGCAGCCGAGGGTGTAGCCGCTTAGCAGGACGATGTTGGCGAGCATGATCAGGCTGCCGACGCCCATCCCGAACCGGCCGTCGAAGTTGAAGGCCACCAGGGCGTCCCACCAGAGAAACACCAGGAACGCCAGCGCGAAGTAGAGCGCGTACCGATGCATGTTCTGGAGGATCAGCGGGAACGTCTGCTCCCCGGTGTAGTTCTTCTTCCGCTCCGGAATGGCGCACCCCAGCGGATCCGCGAAGAACGACCGGTAGTAGGCCTGCCGGTAGTAGTAGCACGTCATCCGGAAGGCCAGCGGGAAGATGAGGATGTAGAAGGCCGGGGAGATGGTCCAGCCCGCGATTTTCCACCCGGTCTCGATGTGGGGCGAGTAGAACGGGGAGAGGTACGGCCCGGCCTCGAAGAAGTTGTTCTCCAAGGCCCGCAGCGTGGCGTAAACCGCGAAGAACCCCAGCCCCAGCACCGTTAGCAGCGGCTTCACCCACCAGTTGTCCTTCCGGACGGCCACGTCCAGAGGCACCCGTGCCCCCGGCTTCTCGGTAACAGGTAGCGCCATCGTCACTCCCCAGGTGTTCAGGTGTTCAGGTGTTCAGGTGTTCAGGTGTTCAGGTGTTCAGGTGTTGGGAGCTTGTAGCTCCCGGGAGGGTCAGGGATGCGCCAGCGCGCCCGGCCCCACGCGCTCCAACACCTGAACGCCCGAACACCTGAACGCCCTTGCTTTCCTCTAGATTTGCCCCAGCGGGGCTACGGTCTTCACGCGTGCGGCCACGTCTCCGACTTCGTCGCGGAGGTGCTCGACGACGATGCGGCACTGGCGGCCGATCAGTTGATCGGGATCGAGGGCGGTGATCGCGCCGCGGACGGCGGAGCGGGCCTCGGGCCGCTGGAGGTCTTCCGGCGTGGCCACGCCGGACACGAGTCCCAGCGCGCTCGCCAGGCGCCCCAGGTTGTTGTCCGGCCGGTAGGTGGTGCTGGTGACGAACGGCAGCAACTCCGGGCTCCAGGGCTCGTAGTCGTTCATCCGCACCACGCGGAACTGCCAGACGGCGCGCTGGGAGTCCAGCGGTCGCCAGCCAGCAAGCTCGGCCGTGAACACGCCTTCCGGGTGAGCCGCGTGCTCCTCGTACCGGAAGGAAGGAAGGTCCCGCTGCGAATGGGGATCTGAGTCCGGCGCCGCCTCCATGTCGGGCAGCGACCAGATGCCCTCGTCGTCTCGCAGGGCGTCCGTATCCGGGCCTTCAGCCCGTCGACCAAACGGCAATCTGAACATGTCCGCGCCTCCGAACCTCGCAACGCCGGTGTTGCATTGATCGCGGAACGACCCCAGGCCGCCCGCCCGCCTCGGCACGATCGTGAACTGCCAGACCTTACTGCGCGGGGGCCGGAGTGTCCTTCACTACTGTGAGGGTTTCTGGAAGACTCCAAGGGACGCAAGGGACGTATGGGACGCAAGAGGTCACTCGAGCGGGATGTTTACTGCGCGGAGGAGGACGTAGACGGTGCCGTCAGCTACTTCGACCGGGTAGGTGCGGAGGCGTTTGCGACCGTCGGCGAGGGCTTCGCCGGTGAGGAGGTCGAACTCCCAGCCGTGCCAGGGGCAGGCCAGGATCTCGCCGTCGCGGCCCCAGCGGTACTCGCCGGGCGGGGAGGGGAGGGTGGTGCCGCTCACGCGGCCGAGGCAGACCGGGGCCAGCGCGTGCGGGCAGACGTTGAGCACGGCGACGAACGTGCCGTGGACGTTGAAGATTCCGATCGAGCGCCCGTCGAGCAGCACGATCTTCCGCTCTCCCGCAAGGATCTCGGTCACCTGAGCCACTGCATGTCGGACGAGGGGCTCACTGGTCGACATGGTGGCTCTGGGGGAGTCGATAGAGCTCGCGCGCGGTTTCGCTCATCACGCGGGCACGAATGGCCGCGGGGAGCCAGCGCCCGGCGAACTCGGGCGTGTCGCCGTCCCAGTGGGGGAAGTCGGTGGAGAACATCAGCATCCGGCCGGCGTCGAACATCTCCAGGATGCGGTGCAGGTGCTCCGGACGGTCCGGCTCCTCGATCGGCTGGGTGGTGAGGAGCACGTGGTCGCGCACGATCTCGCTGGGAGGACGGTCCAGCCATGGCGTGGTCTGGCGCAGCGCTTTCCAGTTCTTGTCCAGCCGCCAGAGCACGGCCGGGAGCCAGGAGACGCCGCCTTCGATCATGACGAAGCGCAGGGTGGGGAACCGCTGGAAGGTCCCTTCGCACACCAGGCTCACCAGGTGCGCGATGTAGCTGCCCACCAGCCCAGAGTGCCACTCGAAGTAGCTGCCGGGGTAGCCGGCAGGCGATGCGCGCGCCGCTGCACATCATCACCTGCACGAAGCCCGGATGGCCGCCCAGGCGCCGGATCTCCCGCGCGGCCAGCTCCGGGTCCGCGGGTGAGATGAGCAGCGAGGCTCGAAACCGCGGGTCCGCCGGCAGCCAGTCCTCCGCCACCACGTCGTTCTCGGCGGACAGGTAGGCCGCGGCATAGTCCGGCTCCGGCGAGAGTCCGATGTGCAGGTTGCCGCCGGTCAGGATTCCGTACTCCAGCCCGTAGACGTCGAAGAAGTGCCGGCTCAGCAGCTCCGGGCTCGCCTCGATCTTGCGCCCGTCCGGCAGTTGTGTATCGGAGCGCACCACGCCGTTGGGGTTCCAGTAGCCGAGGTGCCCCGGGCCGCGGTTGCCGGAGAGAAAGCGCGTGCGCCACGGCTCCGGAAGGAAGTCCGAGATCCGCTGCGGGTCGATCGCCTGGTGAATGTCGGTGTCGATGACGGGCATGAGGAGGGGCCGCAGCTCACGCGGCGCGGCACAGGCAGCTTCGGCGGGCAGGTCCGCGCGCCCTGCACGGGGAAGGGGGACGTAACGAGTAATCCGTAATGCGTAACCGGCCGTAGCCGCAGGGTGTTTCCTCGGCGCGTTAGGGTCGTTACGGGAGAAACCGATGCGAGCGACGCTGCTGCTGCCTACCCTCGGACTGCTCTCCGCCGGCGCGATCGCCGCGGTGGGGCAGGGCCTTGCCTATCGCCCGGTGCCCGGCTGGCCGTCCGGGGGCGCCCACGCGCCCGGTTACGGCACCGCCGCGGTGTCCGCCACCGCCGTGGACCGCGCGGGCCGGATCTACGTGTTCCAGCGGGCCGCGGAGGCGCTGCTGCTCTTCGGAGCCGATGGCGCGTTCTTGAAGACGGTGCCGGTCGGCCGGTTCGCCAGCGCTCACGGCTGCCGCGTCGATCCGGAGGGCAACCTCTGGCTCACCGACAACGGCGACCATCGGGTGCTGAAGCTCTCTCCCGAGGGGAAGACGCTGGCCAGCTTCGGGGTGCAGGGGCAGCCGGGAGAGGTGGCGTTCGCGCCTAACGGTGACGTGTATGTCTCCGACGGGTACGGCAACTCACGAGTGGTCCGGTTCTCGCACGATGGCAAGTACCTCGGCGCCTGGGGCAAGAAGGGGACCGGGGAGGGCGAGTTCAACCTGCCGCACGCGGTGGTGGTGGACCGGCGCGGCCGAGTGTACGTGGCCGATCGGGAGAACGCGCGGATTCAGGTGTTCACGCCGGAAGGCAAGTTCATCACGCAGTGGCGCGACACCGGACACCCATATGGGCTATACCTAACGCCGGACGAGCGGCTCTTCGTTACGGACGGCATCGCGCACACGCTGAGCCTGTTCGACCTGAACGGGAAGCGCCTCGGACAGTACGGCATGCCGGGCAAAGGGCCTGGCGAGTTCGACCTCCCGCACCTCCTGACCGTGGACGGTGAAGGCGCCGTGTACGTGTGCGAGATCAACGGGAAGCGCATCCAGAAGCTCATCCGGCAGTGATTCGCGAGAGTTCACCACAAAGACACGAAGGCAC
>JAJFMS010000979.1 GCA_020696885.1 Armatimonadota bacterium
TTCGACACGATCGGCTCGGCCGTCTCGATGGCGGGGCCGCTGTTCCAGGAGATGACGTTGTTCATCAGCTCGTTGCCGGTGCTGCCGGCCTCGAACTTGACCCCGTGGTAGCCGCGGCTGCGGGTGGAGACGATGGTGTTGAAGTAGATCCGGTTGCCCTTGCAGGCATAATCCGGCCCGCCCTCGTCATCCCAGAGCGTCATGCCGGCCGCCAGGTTGTCGAACACCAGGTTGTTCGCCACCAGGGAATCGCAAACGCCCATCAGCGCGATGGCCGCCCCACCGATCGCGCCGTTGCCCGAGATAGAGTTCCGCTCGATCCGGCAGTTTACGGAGAGGCCGTCGAAGTTCGAGTCCGCGGTGACCCCGTCTTCCTGATGGGCGTTGATCTGCACGCCCGCACGCTGGTTGCCCGAGAGGCGGCACCCGAGCAGGCGCAGCCGGTCGCCGCCCTCCGAGAAGTAGACGCCGTGGCTGCCATTGCCGGAGACGGTGCAGTTCTCCACCAGCAGATCGGACGAGTGACCCGAGAGGAAGCCGTTGCCCCCGTTGCCCGAGATCTCGCAGTTCCGCACGGTGACGCCGTTCGACTCACCCACGAAGATCCCCACCCGGCGGCAGGCGCGGAACTTGAGGTCCTGGATCACGCTGCCGTGGCTCTGGTACAGGTTGACCCCGTCGGTCCCGGTGGCGGCGGCGCCGTCCAGCACCACGTCGCCGGTGCCTGAGCCGCGGAGGGTGACTCGCCGGGCGTAGATCCAGGAGCCCGCGGTGTAGATGCCCGGCTGGAAGACCACGGTGTCGCCGTCACGCAGGGCCTGCACGGCGCGCTGGAACGTGCGGAACGGTGCAGTAGTGCCGTTGGCGGCATCGCTGCCGGCAGTGGACACGTTATAGGTAGCGGCTCCGGCCGGCGCGGCGGAAAGCGCCGCGACGGCGAGCAGCGGATACAGGGACTTCAAGCGAACACCTCTCGGGACGGGGAGTGGAGAAGTGTTCCGGGAGTGCGTGAGCCGGTGCGCGGTGCGCTTGCTTGGGCACGAGGCCCTTGATTAGTTTTCTGCCGAATAATGACCGATTTATTACTACTTATGCGGTCACTATCAATAACGGCAGGAGCCGGGGGGATCTCCAGCGGGTCGAGCTGGAATTTTCCGCCCCCTCTGGCTCCGGTCCCCAGATTGCCCGCGAAACACCCCGGCAACGGCAGCCGAGGGCAGGCACGAAAGGACGCGAAATGGGGAACTACGCATCGACGGTTAGTCGGTTGGCGTTAGCACCGCGCGTCTGATAAAGCCGGTTTTGCGCAGCACCTACCCGGCGCTACAGGTAAACGGACTCGTAACGCTTAAGTTACAGGTAGCTCCGGGTTTCCAGGGTCCTGTCCGCCGATCTCGCATGCGCATTCTTAACCTTCCGCCTTTGCGCGTCTTCTGCCGGCTCCTCACCGCTGCCGCCGCGCTTCCGGTGCTCCTGGCCGGCTGCAGCAACAACCCCTATCCGGCGTCGGACGCCTCCGGTTCGGTGATCTACCGGTTACTCCAGGCGGATCTGCGCACCCTGGATCCCACCAAGTCGTACACAGTGGACGAGGGGTACGTGGTGGACCTGCTCTATCCGGGCTACTACCGGTACCACTACCTCAAGCAAGACCCCTACCTGCTGGAGTTGAACCTGGGCGCCGAGGAGGCAAAGCGCGAGCCCTACTCGTTCCCGGATCCGAAGACCGGCAAGCAGATCCACGGAGAGCGCTGGACCTTCACGATCAAGCCGGGGATGCGCTTCCAGGATGACCCCTGCTTCCCCGGCGGCAAGGGGCGCGAGATCGTGCCCGAGGACTTTCTCCGCAGCTTCAAACGGATGGCGGATCCCGCCATCGGCTGCCCGATCCTGGGGTTCCTGGAAGATAAGATCGTGGGGCTGCCGGAGTATGCCGAAGCCTGCCGGCAGCGGAAGGCGAGCGGGAAAACGCCGGCCGAGCAGGCACCCGACTTGCAGGCTACGGTACCCGGCCTGCAGTTGGATCCCCGGAACCCTCATGCGTTCCGCATCCTCCTGACGCAGCCGTATCCGCAGCTCCGATACCTGATGGCAATGCATTTCACCTCGCCGCTGGCGAATGAGGCGGTGGCGGCCTACGGGAAGGAGCTGCGGGTCCACCCGGTGGGCTGCGGACCGTACCGGCTCAAGGAGTACACCAAGAAGCAGCAGATCGTGCTGGAGGCGAACCCGAACCGCACCCCGGAATACTACCCCACGGAGGGTGGGCCGGGCGATCAGGAGGCGGGGCTGCTGGCCGACGCGGGGAAACAGCTCCCACTGGCGGAGAAGGTGGTGTTCCGGTTCATCCCGGAGCGGATCACCGCCTGGAACCTGTTCCTCCAGGGCTACCTGGACCGCTACTCGGTGACCCAGGACAACTTCCGGCAGGTGATGAGCCCGATGGGCGGCCTCTCCCCCGAGATGCAGCGCAAGGGCGTGGTGCTGTCCAAGGTGGCGAGCCCGAACACGTACTACTTCGGGTTCAACATGGAGGACAAGACGTACGGAGGCCTGAGCCCGAAGGCCCGCAAGCTGCGCCAGGCGATCTCGTTAGCCATCGACTCCCAGGAGTTCATCGACCTCCTCTATGAAGGCAACGGCAGGGCTCCGGAATGGCTGCTGCCGCCCGGAATCGCCGGCTACGATCCCGACTACAAGAACCCTTACCGGCGGGCGGACCTCAACCGGGCCAAGCAGCTCCTGGCCGAGGCAGGCTACCCGGAGGGCATCGGCTCGGACGGGAACCGGCTGGTGCTTACCTACGACAACCGGGACGACACGCCGGAAGACCGGAGGGGCGAACGTCCCGGGACATCATCTGGCAGGACCGCGTGGACAAGGGCGATTTCCAGTTCGTGGGCTACGGCTGGTTCGCCGACTACCCGGACCCGGAGAACTTCCTCTTCCTGCTGTACGGTCCGAACAAGCGGCCCGGGCCGAACCATACCAACTACCAGAACCCGCAGTACGACCGGCTATTCGAGCAGGTGCGCACCATGGACAATGGCCCGGAGAGGCTGGCGTTGATCAAGCAGATGCGCGCCATCGCCGTGGAAGACTGCCCGTGGATCCCTTA
The DNA here is from genome assembly GCA_020696885.1 of Armatimonadota bacterium. The sequence continues at coordinate 3,119 of JAJFMS010000979.1, forward strand.
CATGCACCGTGAGCAGCTCGGCCTGGACTATGCCTGGCTGAAGAACGGCAAGTCACACGGCATGGCCAACGACACCACCAAGTACTGGCGGATGGACGGGCCGACCCGGGCGAAACGCCAGGCGGATTGGAATCAGCCCAACTTCTGGCCGGTGCTGGGGCTGGTGGTGCTGCTAACGCTAGGCTCCATGCCGGCCGCCGCTGTGGTGCGACAGCGCCGCCGCCGGAAGGTGCGCCGCGAGACCGGCCACGAGACCGGGGGGGTAAGCTGATGCTGCGTTACCTCGCGCGGCGCATACTCTATG
>JAJFMS010000980.1 GCA_020696885.1 Armatimonadota bacterium
GAGTCCGCTGCCTCCCAGGTAGGTGGAGTAGACCAGCGCATCTCCGGTAGGGGCCAGCTTGGTTACGAACGTGTCCGCGCCCTCGGTGGTCGAAGCGCCGCCGGCGCCCACGTAACCCTGGTTGGGGTTGGCCGTGGGGAAGTTCGAGGAGGCGGTCCGACCGGTCACGTAGACGTAGCCGTCCGCGTCGACCTCGATATCGGTGCCCAGGTCGGTCCCCCCGCCGCCGAGGTAGGTGGAGAACGAGAGCACCGGATCGATGATGAGCGGGCGGGTGACGTCGTAGGCGCCGGTCTCGAAGCCGACCGCCACCTCGCCGCTGTCCGCCCTCGCCATCTGGTACCGGCCGGAAACCTCACGCCGCCGGCCGTTCACCTCCTGGTAGACCACCGGGCGATGCTGGCGCAGGTCGCCGGCCGCCGTGGTTAGCAGCAGGTCACCCTCGGGGGTGAGGCGCGCCGTCTCCGCGCCGGCGAACTCCATGCGGATCCGGCCCGGGTCGGCGCCGGGCTGCACCACGAAGTCGTACTCCAACTGGCCCTGCCGGCCGTAATAGACCAGGTCCACCCCCCGGTAGATCCCCTGGTAACACACCCGGGCGAACCGCTCCACGCTGCGGCGCCACTTGGAGGGATCGTTCCCCAGGTAGTAGTTGCTGTGCCCGGGAAGGCGCGAGCCGGTGGTGGCCCGGGCAGTCCGCTGTGCGCCGGCCAGCCGCATCCGCACGGTGGCATCCCCCGCGGGCGCCTCGCCCGTCGTGGGCTTTCGCAGGCGCAGCACCGCCTCGTCCGACGTGAGGAACAGCGCGTAGCCGGACCCGCGCGCGAGGTAGCGCACCCGGGCGTCCAACTGGCCAGCGTTCTTCTCGAAGGCAAGCGGGAGCTGCAGCAGCCCCTGCCGGAGGGTATCCGTCGTCGGCGGCTTCGCGGTGGCGCGTACCGTGCCGCCACCGGTGGCCAGGGTTAGCCCGGCCAGTACCACACCACCCACCATGCAGCCCGCCACAGTGCGGGACGTTAAGCCGCGAAGCATCACTACCTGCCTTCTCGCAAGAACCGGTTTCCCCTGGCAATCGCGTGAAAACACGCGGAAAGCGCTCGAAAGCCCGGAGGGTTCTCGGAGAGTGTACTGCAAGACGATCAGTGACGTCCGTGATAAACACGCTTAATCAATCAAAAGTAATACCTCGTTTGTTTCTCTGCAACCAGCCGGGCGCCGGGTGAGTGAGGCGCCACCGGCCGGTAATGGGTATTCTGTAATGCGTATTCCGTAATGCGTAAAAGAACTGCTCTCCAGCGTTGGTTCTGATGCCTCACGGAGCGCGTGTTGCCCGGTTGATTGCTCCGCGCCACTTGCTTGCCCGGGTCGGGAAACGCACCCGGATCGCACTCGGGCGGAGGGGAGCGAACCGGGCAGCGCGAACACCTCCACGCATAGGCCAGCGGCCACTAAGGAGACCAGGATGCTGCGGATCGGTTTTGTCGACCATCACTTGAATAATTTTCACGCCAACAAGTTCCTCTCGCTGCTGCACGGGCCGCTGGCCGACCAGGACGCGCGAGTGATGCTGGCCTGGGAGAGCGACCCGACCGGCGAGGACTGGTGCAAGAAGAACGGCATCCCTCGGGCCGCCTCCGCCGAGGAGGTGGCAAAGCAGTGCGATGCCGTCATGGTGCTGGCGCCGGATAACATCGATACCCACTTGAGCCTCTGCCGGAAGGTCTTCCCGGCCGGGAAGCGCACCCTGGTGGACAAGTTCCTCGCGCCGACGCTGGCCGAGGCAAAACAGATCGTCGACCTCGCGGCGGAGCACAAGGCGGCCCTCTTCTCCGCCTCCTCGCTGCGCTTTGCGGTGGAGTTGGAAGCCGCGCTGAAGGAAGCCGGCTCGCGACCCGCGGACGCGTTCTCGCGGGGCATGGGCGACTGGGGCGGCTACGGGGTGCACACGCTCTCGATGGCGATCGGGGCGCTGGGCGCGGACGTGAAGCGACTGATCGACACCGGGGATGCGCACAACACCGCGCTTACCCTGGAATACACGGACGGGCGGCGCGCCTGGATCGACGTCCGCTCCGCGGCCAACATGTGGGACGTGCTGCCGTGGAGCTTCGGGCTTCGGGTGGGCGACAAGTACGCCACGGCCCAGATCAAAGACTTTGACGGCTTCTACGCCAACCTGATGCGCCGCGCGATCCAGTTCTTCAAGACCGGCGAGAGCCCGGTGACCACCGCCGAGATGCTCAAGGTCGTCGCCATCCTCGAGAGCGCGGAGCGGTCTCGGAAGACCGGCGAGTGGATCACACTCTGATCTCCTGACGCTGCGGATGACCTGGCCGGCGAGACCATCGGGTTCCGGCGCCCGGGATACACGATTGCCGTGGAGCCGGGCCTGGTCTATGCCCGCGGCGCCACGGTGCTCTTCGTGAGCGTTCCCGTCGTCACCCAGCAGAACGTGCGCTCCCAGATCCCCGGCGTGGCGCGGGAATCGACCTTTGCGGACTACCAGATCGATGCCGGTGTTACCCACCGGTTCGGTAAGGAGCGCCGGCCGTTGAAGGTGGGCCAGGTGGCGAAGCGGACCCTGCTGATCGACGGTCGCTGCAAGAAGTGCGGCGAGCTGCACGCGCCGGACGAGACGGTTGCGACGGCTACTACTACCGGTTCCTGACGCTCGGCCCGGTGCCGCGGTGAAGGGAGAAGGCGGTCAGGCTCCGGTGGGAGCCTGACCGCTTTCTTGGTAGTCCGGACGGGGCTCCTTCTAAAGTTGGAAGGGAAGCGTACCTTTACGGCAGAAGCCACCGTTTAGAGCGACGGATGCTCGCTGCCGGCCCGG
>JAJFMS010000981.1 GCA_020696885.1 Armatimonadota bacterium
CTGGACGATGGACATCAAGGACGGCAGCATGGTGCGGCGCGCAGTGGTGATCGGCAGCCCCAACGTGAACCCCGGTTACAAGCTCGTGGGCAACACTGTCTACCCCGGCATCTCTGCGGACTACGAGCGCACCTTCAAGCTGCTCAAGTCGCTGCAGTGCGACCTCTTCCTGGGTGCGCACGGCAACTACTACAACATGGCGGCCAAATACGAGGCCCTTCAGAAGGATCCGAAGACCAACCCTTTCATCGATCCGAAGGGCTACCTCGCCTACGTGGAAGACCGGGAGAAGGCCTTCCGGACCGAATTGGCGCGGCAGCAGGCTGAGAAGTAGTAAGCCGGGTTCGGGAGTGGTACGCCGACACCTCCGGGCTGCAGCTTCCGGTGGCTTCCGGTTACCGGGGAACGCCCTGGGACTTGGGGTTGCTCGCAAAGAGCGTAAACCGTAGGCAGCGTCCTGGTGGCGCGTTCGCTCCCCCGCACCGGCCTTCGATAGCCGGGTACGCCGCTCCTGAAACAGGTCACCACCAACGAACGCCGCACGAGGCGGCTGCCTACGGTTTACTGGCAAGGGGAGTACACGGTAGGCAGCGCCTTCGCGGCACGTTCGCTCCCCGCACCCTTCTCGAAAGCAAGATGCGCCGCACGGGTGCGGGGAGCCGCATTCCTAACTGGCAGCCCGCCCTTCACCAGGGTCGGTAAGCCACGGACGGCTGTCGAACAACTCCGCACGGCATGCGCCGCCTCCGCGCTCCGAGGCGTCCTGCTGCTTCGCCGCCAGCGCCTGGCGGAAGCCCGCGGGGATAAAGCTCGTTTCCGCCGGGCAGAGCCAGTCGTACACTGCGGTCAATCCCACCAGCAACTGCCAGTGCGGCCCGGCCTGCGCGAGCAGATGGTCCCAGTCTAGTTTGCCCGCGGTGCCCCGGATCACGTTGAACAGGTCCGGCCAGTCGCAGCGCTGCTTCTGGAAGACGAACAGCTTCATCCCGCACAGGTCCGCCGCGCTCACCACGCGCACCGGCCGCTCCAGGAACCTGGCCTCGACCGACCGCTCCAGCCACCCGGCGTCCACCTCGCCCGCGTAGTTCGCCAGCGCCCAGATCATGTCGAAAATCACTCCGTCCCGGGTGGCGCGGTAGATCCAGCCGCGGTCGTACGCCTCCTCGGGGAAGAGGTCCCGGAACCCGGCCTCGGTCACCGCCGCGATCGCTCGTTCGCGGTCCGCCGGCAGGATCAGGACGTCCAGGTCCTTGGTCCCTCGCCATAGTCCGCTGTGGTAGTTGAGCGCGAACGCCCCGGCCACTGCGAACGGCACTCCCGTCCGGTCCAGGGCGTCGATCGCCCGGGGGAGCCATGCCCGCTCGTCCGCGCCGAGGTCCTCCCCGACGTTGTGAGTAAGCTCCTCGCTAGCAGCGGGCGTATGTGTCGAGCCTTCCGTTTCGAGCAATCTCCACCTCCTGTCAAGTGCGGGCAAGCCGCACGAGGGCGTGCTTTGCAGGTTCTACCCAGAGTCGGCCGGTGATCTGCTGCAACCGCAGCGGTTCCAGCGTGTCGCAATCGTTGTCCCTCTGGCGAGGATGGGAAGGCCCCGATGATCGATATCTACGGACCAGGCACGCGGTTGTGCGACGGGTTGAGGCGGCGGACCTTCCTGCAGGTCGGCACCCTCGGCTGTTTCGGCCTCACGCTGCCCCATGCACTCCGGGCAGACGCGGCGCCCCGCGCCAAGCGGCCCACTTCCTGCATTCTGGTCTGGCTCCAGGGCGGTCCCAGCCAGATCGATACGTTCGACCCGAAGCCGGATGCGCCTGCGGAGGTGCGCGGGCCGTTCAAGCCGCTGGAGACCAACGTCTCCGGCATCCGCATCGCGGACGTCTTCCCGAAGCTGGCCCGCCACGCCGACAAGTACGCGCTCCTCCGCTCCGTGCACCACCCGCAGCCGGCGCACATCGTGGGGCACCAGTACATGCTGGCCGGGATGGGGAACGGCGCGGTCGCATATCCCAACGTCGGCGCGGTGATCGCGAAGCTCCGCGGCGGCGGCTCCCTGCTGCCGCCCTGGGTGCTGGTGCCGAACATCGCCTACGAAACCAACGCCACGCCGGAGCGCCTCGCGCAGACCGCCGGCTACCTCGGCTCCGAGTTCGACGCCGTGATCCCCCAGGGTGACGTCGTCCGCGGCACCCTCACCCTGCGCGAGCTGGACCCGGTGGTGCCGCTACCCGCAGATCGCTTCGCGCGCCGCAAGCGGCTGCTTAACCTGGCGGCCGACCGCGGCCTCTCCCAGGTGGAGCCGACCCGGAGCGCGGATGCGCTTTACCAGCGTGCGTTCGGGCTGATGGACTCCTCCGGCGCGCGCCGGGCGTTCGACCTCCGCGGCGAGCCGGAGGCCCTGCGCAACCGGTACGGCCGCAACCACGTGGGGCAGGGCCTGCTACTCGCCCGGCGACTGGTGGAGCAGGACGTCCGCTTCGTCACTGTCAACTGGCCGAACCGCCTGGCGTGGGACTCCCACACCGACCTGGAAGGCCAGATGCGAAACCACCTGGCGCCCACGCTGGACCGCGGTCTCTCCACCCTGCTCGACGACCTTCAGCAGCGCGGCTTGCTGGAGACGACGATGGTGATCGCGATGGGGGAGATGGGACGCACCCCCAAGATCGGCAATCCGGATCCGGACTACGCGGACGGCCGGGATCACTGGAGCGGCGCCATGTCCGTGCTGATCGCCGGCGGCGGCGTCCGCGGCGGCCAGGTGGTAGGGCGCACCGATGAGAACGGCGCTTACCCCGCTGACCGTCCGATCTCCTCGCACGACGTGGTCGCCAGC
>JAJFMS010000982.1 GCA_020696885.1 Armatimonadota bacterium
GTGCCGCCGGTGCCGTTCCAGGTGCGGCTGGACACCCTCCGCAAGGGTTACGACGGGAAGACCTGCTGGGTCCACCCGCGCGCCGGGACCATTCCGGGCGAGCGCCCGTCCGTGGTGCTGACGATGCAGCAGCTCCTGCTCACCGGCAGCGACGTGTTCTACGCGCTGAACGAAATGCAGACGGACAACCTGGGCGCCTCGTGGACCGATCCGATCGAGCACGCGGCCACCCTCGGCCGCCGGAAGGAGCCGGGGGACGTGGTGGTGGCGGCCTGTGACTTCACCCCGAAGTGGCACGCTCGCACCGGTAAGCTCGTCGGCACCGGTCATACCGTGCGGTATCGGAACAACCGGGTCATCCCGGAGCGGGCTCGGGAGACGTGCTACTCCGTGTACGACGCCGCGGCACGCACCTGGAGCCCCTGGGCCACGGTGGAGATGCCGGACAAGGAGAAGTTCTACAACGCCGGCGCGGGCTGCACGCAGCGGGTCGACCTGGAGGATGGCGAGATCCTGCTCCCGATCTACTTCCGGAAGCACGGCGAGAAGGACTACCGGACCACGGTGATGGGCGCCTCCTTCGACGGGACGAAGCTCGCCTACCGGTCGCACGGCAGCGAGTTGACCGTGGCCGGCGGACGTGGGCTGTACGAGCCGTCGCTCACCCGGTTCCGGGGTCGCTTCTTCCTCACCATGCGGAACGACCTGGCCGGCTACGTCTCCACCAGCCCGGACGGACGTCAGTTCGACGCGCCGCGCACCTGGAAGTGGGACGACGGCACGGACCTCGGCAACTACAACACGCAGCAGCACTGGGTGACCCACAGCGACGGGCTGTTCCTGGTTTACACCCGCCGGGGAGCGAGCAACGACCACGTGTTCCGGCACCGCGCGCCGCGGTTCATCGCGCAGGTGGATCCGGATCGCCTCTGCGTGCTGCGGAAGACGGAGCGCAGCCTGGTGCCGCAGCGCGGCGCCCGGCTCGGCAACTTCGGCATCACGGACGTGAGCCCCACGGAAACCTGGGTGACAGTGGCGGAGTGGATGCAGCCGCTGGGCTGCGAGAAGTATGGCTCCGACAACAGCGTCTACGCGGCCCGCATCGTCTGGGGCCGGCCGAACCAGAGCCTCAAAGGCCGGTAAACCGGGGGAGTAATGGCGTGGTGGAGTATGGGAGTAGTGGGACTGGTGCGGCCTGGCGGCCGCGTTGCCGACGCCATTGCTCTCCTCTGGTTCTGGCGTAGCCAGGATAGGACCTGAAATGAACCGACGCGAGCTCCTTACTCTCTCCACGCTCCCCCTGGCCGCGGCGCTCGATCGTGCGGCGGCGGCTGGGAAGCGCCCGCGGCACATCCTGCTCCGCTCCTCGTGGCAGACGGTGAACATTGGCGACATCGGGCACACGCCGGGGCTGCTGCGGATTCTGGAGCAGCACCTCCCGGACGTGCAGGTGACGCTCTGGCCCAGCAGCGTGGACCGCGGGGTCGGCGACATGCTCCTGAAGGTGTTCCCGAAGCTGAAGATCGCCGAGGGGAAGGTCGATGCTGCGGGAAGGCCGCTGACGCCGGCGCTCGAAGCGGCTTTCCGCGAGGCGGACCTGCTGGTGCACGGCTCCGGCCCCAGCGTGGTGGCGCAGCCGGACCTGCGAGCCTGGCGGGAGGTGACCGGCAAGCCCTACGGGATCTACGGGGTAACGGTCGGCGCCGTCGACGCGCCGCTGCGGAGCCTGCTGTCCGGAGCCGCCTTCGTCTACTGCCGGGACACCGCGTCCCTGGCGCTCATCAAAGCGAAGGGCGTGGCTGCGCCGGTGATGGAGTTCGCGCCGGACGCTACGTTCGCCATTCACCTGCGGGACGACCGCCGCGCCGCAAAGTACCTGCAGGCGCACGATCTGGAAGCCCGGAAGTTCCTCTGCGTCATCCCTCGCCTGCGGTGGACGCCGTACTACAAGATCCGCCAGAAAGCCCCTACCGCCCAGGACCTGGAGCGCGAGGCGTACAGCGAGCGATTCAAAGAAGAGGATCACGCCAAGCTGCGCGAGGTGATCATCGCCTGGGTGCGGAAGACCGGCCTGCGCGTGCTGGCCTGCCCGGAGATGACCTACCAGGTCCCGCTGGCCAAGGAGCTGCTGGTCGATCCGCTCCCCGAGGACGTGAAGCGAAGTGTGGTGTGGCGGGACACCTACTGGCTCCCGGACGAAGCCGCCTCCGTCTATGCGCAGGCGCGGGCGGTGGTGAGCTTCGAGATGCACTCGCCGATCATCTGCGCGGCCAATGGCACGCCCGCGTTCTACCTGCGGCAGCCCACCGACACCAGCAAAGGCCAAATGTGGCGGGACATCGGGCTCCAGGAATGGATCTTCGAAATCGAGCCGACCCGGGGCGCGGAGATCGCCGACACGCTGCTGCGGGTACACGCGGACTACGAGGGGGCGCAGGCCAGGCTGGCGCAGGCGATGCGCTTCGTCCGCGAGCGGCAGCGGGTTACGATGCAGGTGGTCGGCGCCTCTGCGTGAAGGGCTCTGCGAGGCCCGTTTACGGGCGTTTGGTCGGGTAGCCCGGTCCGTTCACGGCCGGGCGGGTCGTGGGATATGGTGTCGCTCACGACCGCAGCATTTACGGAACCGTATACTCCTCGACGGGCAGCACGTCGGACCAGTGCATCTGCTCGGATCGTCGCGGGCTCATACTGCACCCCCGGACGGATGGGCGAGGACGGATGAATCTCGTGGCGGCACACTTTTTTGCAACCGGCACCCGTTCCGGCTATCTAATACTACGGATACCAGCGTCCGGAGCCCCGAACATCGTGATGAGACATTGCCCCGG
>JAJFMS010000050.1 GCA_020696885.1 Armatimonadota bacterium
TGGAGTTCGGCCTGGCCCTCGGGATGGACTGGATCGCCGTGTCGTTCGTGCGCCGAGCGTCCGACCTGGAGCCGGTGCGGGCTGTGGCCCGGCGGCGCGGCTCCGACGTGAAGGTGATCGCCAAGATCGAGAAGCCGGAAGCGGTGGAGAACCTCGAAGAGATCATCGCGGCGGCGGACGGCCTGATGGTGGCCCGCGGTGACCTGGGCGTGGAGATGCCGCTCTACAAGGTGCCGGTCATCCAGAAGGAGCTGATCCGGCAGTGCGTCTGCCGCGGGAAGCCGGTTATCACCGCCACGCAGATGCTGGAGTCCATGACGCGCAGCCCGCGCCCCACCCGCGCCGAAGTTTCGGACGTGGCGAACGCCATCTTCGACGGCACCAGCGCCGTCATGCTCTCCGGCGAGACCGCCGTGGGCGACAACCCCGTGCTGGCGGTGTCCACCATGGCCTCCATCGCGCGGTTCACGGAACAGCACCTGGACTACAACGGACTGCTCACTGAGAGCCTCCGCTCTCCGGTAGAGAGCATCACGGACGCCATTAGCCAGGGCGTGGCGGAGATCGCGCGGGACCTGCAGGTGGCCGCCATCCTCTGCTCCACCACCTCCGGGCACACCGCGCGGATGGTCTCCCGCACCCGCCCGCAAATGCCGATCATCGCCGCCACCGCGAACGAGCGGACCTACCACCGGCTGGCGCTGATCTGGGGGGTTCGGCCGCTGCTGGTGTCGGCCACTACCAACACCGACGAGATGCTCACCGCCACGGTGAAGGGCGCCCTGGACGCCGGCTGGATCCAGACCGGCCAGACGGTGGTGATCACCTCCGGCGTGCCGGTGGGGACCCCGGGACATACCAACCTGATCAAGGTGCAGCAGGTGTAGTGAGATCCGCAGGACAGGCCGCCTCCGGTTCGAAAGGCGGTCTGTCCTGCCACCGCCTAAACCCAGAATCGAACGCCACCCGCCCTCGGAAACGGGGGTCGCGGTTGCGGCTTTGGCGTGATTGCCACGGAGTCCCGGAGCCATTCGGGCACGACTTAGCGCTTGTAGTCGCCGTCTCTGATAGGTGCTGCCCGGATGGCTCCGGGACTCCGGGCAACCGCTCGGTTACGGGCGGTATCGGGCCGTGAGGGCGTTGGTAGACTACGCCGCCGTCCCAGAGCAGCTCACCGTCATCGAACGCCGCACAGGGCGGCTGCCTACGGTTTGCTGGCAAAGGTCCCCGCTACACGAACTGTCCAACTTTCCATCAAACGGATCGACTACGTCCAATTCAAACGCCTTCTGGGAATCCAAGCAACCATACACCGAATGGACGCCAGATCAACCAATCGGTGTCAGAACGTGTCAGAAAAACCTAGCCAAAATTGGTCTACTCGCCAGTTAAGGCGGTTACCGATGATATAAGTACCTGCCGCAAAGTTCGACAGGGCCGTCGTAGCCCCGCCCGCCTCCCCAAAGCAGTCCATGAGCCAGTCCGAGCTGGATCCGGTACTTGTCACTCCGCTCCGCCGCCCTACCAAGCGCGCTTCCGCCAAGCGTCCTCCCGGGCCGGACCGAGCCCGTCCGATCGTCGTGAAAACGGCGACGGGCATCATTGTCGCCGCCATTGTCTTTGCCTCCGCCGGCCGGGCCATGCAGTTCGCGATCGAGCCTCTGGTTGCCATCCACCGCACCGGTCAGGAGATCAAGGATCTCCGCGGTGACCGCAACCGGAGACTGAGCGAGAACGAGCAGCTCCGCGCCGACATCGCGTACCTGAACAGCAGCGCCGGGATCGAGCAGGAAGCGCGCCGCCGCGGCTGGGTTCGGCCCGGCGAAGTGGCCCTCTCCATCGTGGTTCCGGACGCTCCCCCGGAAACGGTAGCTGCAACCAAGGCCACCAAGCCGCTGCAGACTGCCTCTTCGGACCGCGGCTCCGTAGCGGATCGGATCCGGGCCGCCGTGGACACCTGCCTCGCGGTGTTCAGCGGTCCGCGCACCCGGTAGGACTCACCCATCCCCCGATAGCGGTTTGACAGGCCCACCGGATCCGGTGGGCCTGTTCTGCGTTTGGGTGACCACGAACGACAGGTAGGCTCAAGGCCGTTGTATGCGTAGGGGCATCCGCCGTGATTGCCCTGGAACCGCGGACGGTGCTGGCGCCTGCAAAGCCGTACTGCCCCGGTTGATGGGTACGGCTCTGCCGGCGCCGGGTGGAGGACGTGGCGAGGGCAATCACGGCGGATGCCCCTACGAAGCAATAGCCCGGCGGGCTGCTTTGGCGACCACGCGGTAGTCACGGCGGTTACGGCGGATGCCCCTACGAAGAAATGGTCCGTTCAGGTACTCTGGCGAGCACGGACCCTCCTCCACATCACTACCTACCAATGCCGGTCGCACCCCGCGTCGGTCGGCTTACGCCGGCCCTTCCGGTGGATATGGTATAATGGCGCGTTCTCCAGACAACGCGCCCGGGCACTCACCTGAGTGCCCTTTTCGGACGTACCAGCCGATCGATGAGTCTTTATTCCGTACTCGACCGGATCCGCCAATCCCCTGAATACGAGCGCAGCCTCGCCGCGCTGCGCACCGATCGCGCGCCGGCCTGGATCGAGGGGTTGGCCGCTGTCTCCAAAGCCTATTTCGCGGCGGCTCTCGCGCATGACTTAGAGCGCGTGGTCCTCATCGTCACCGCCACCGAAGACGCGGCGGAGCGACTGGCGGACGACCTCCTGGCGTTCGGCTACCAGCCCGGCGAGATCGGCCTGTACCCGGCCAGCGACGCGGATTTCGAAGCCTCGCTCTCCGAGGCGCGGGCTTCGGCGTCCTCCAGCACGCCCGAGCGCCGAGCCCTCTCCCGGACGCGCCTCTCCGTGCTGGAAGCGCTTGCGGACGGCGGCCTCAAGCTGGTGGTGGCGCCGGTGCAGTCCGCCCTGCGGGAGACGCTGGGGCCGATCGCGGAGCACCGGCTGGTGCTGTCCAAATCCGGCACGCTCAACCTCACGGAGCTCACCCGCCAGTTGGCGGAGTTCGGCTACGACCGCGTGCCGATGGTGGAGACCTCCGGGCAGTTCGCGGTGCGCGGCGGGCTGGTGGACATCTGGCCTTCCACGCACCCGGCGCCGGTTCGGCTGGAGCTGTTCGGGGACGAAGTGGAGAGCCTCCGGGAGTTCGAGCCGGAGTCCCAGCGCAGCATGCGCGATCTGGTGCAGGCCACCGTGTTGCCCGCAGCGGAGGTGCTGGGCGCCGCTACCAGTGTGCGCACCACCTTCACGCTGCTGGAGCACCTGCCTCCCGGGTCTGTGATCGTGCTGGACGAGCCGAACCACCTGCGGTCCCAGTGGATGGACGCCCAGGACCGGGAGAAGACCCTGCGGCAGTCCGCCCAGGAGTCGGATCGGGTGCTCCCCTCGCACCTCCGCCCCACCGCGGGCGGGATCGACATGGACGAGTTCCTGCGCCGCGCACAGGGCTACCGCCTGGTGCTGCTCACCCTCCTGGCGCAGTCGATCCCCTGGCTGCGCAAGCTCCTCGACCAATGCGAGAAGGTGGTCATCAACTCCGGTGTGGTGGACGCGATGCATGGGGACATCCCGGAGCTGTCCAACCGGATCCGGAGCTGGATCGGCGCCGGGAACCAGGTGGTGGTGGCCAGCGACCAGCCGCACCGGGTGGTGGAGCTGCTCACGGAGCAGTCGATCCCCGCCACCGCCGAGGCCGGTCCGCCCCGCCTGCCGGGACACGACGCCGCCGAGGAAGCCCCGGGCTCCAGCCCCGCGGCCGCGAAGAAGGCCCAGCGGACCACGGCTCCCTCCCCCTCCATCGTGCACGCGGTCCACGCCCGCCTGAGCGCGGGCTTCCGGCTGCCCGGCGTGCGGCTGCTGGTCCTCTCGGACGCGGAGATCTTCGGCAAGGGCGTGGAGCGCCGCCGGGCCTCGACCAGTCACCAGACGCGGAAGTTCAAAGACAGCCGCCCGATCATGTCGCTCCTCGAGCTCAAAGAGGGTGACCTGGTGGTGCACGTCACCCACGGCATCGGCCGGTACCGCGGGCTGGTGCGGCGGTTCGTGGGCGGGGTACACCGCGAGTTCCTGCGGATCGACTACCTGGAGCCGGACAAGCTGTTCGTGCCGAGCGAGCAGCTCGACCGCGTGCAGAAATACATCGGCAGCGACGACAACCCGCCGACCCTCCACAAGCTCGGCGGCGCCGAGTGGGCTCGGACCAAGAGCCGCGTCAAGGCCAAAGTGCGGGAGATGGCGAAGGAGCTGCTCCGGCTCTACGCCTCCCGCCAGGCGCTGGCCGGACACGGGTTCGCCCCCGATACCGTCTGGCAGGAGGAGATGGAAGCGGCGTTCCCCTACCGGGAAACGCGCGATCAGCTCTCCGCCATCTGGGACACCAAGAAGGACATGGAGTCGCCGCGCCCCATGGACCGCCTGGTCTGCGGCGACGTGGGCTACGGCAAGACCGAGGTGGCGATCCGGGCGGCGTTCAAGGCAGTGTCGGACGGGAAGCAGGTGGCGGTGCTCGTGCCGACCACCGTCCTCGCCCAGCAGCACTTCCAGACCTTCAGCGAGCGCCTCGCCGCGTTCCCGATCCGGATTGAGCTGTTGAGCCGCTTCCGCTCCAAGGCGGAGGTGAAGAAGGCGCTGCAGGGGATCAACGACGGCGTGGTGGATATCGCCATCGGCACCCATCGCATCCTCTCCAAAGACGTGCTGTTCCAGGACCTCGGCCTCCTGATCATCGACGAAGAGCAGCGGTTCGGCGTGGCGCACAAGGAGCGGCTGAAGCAGCTCCGGCAGACCATCGACGTGCTCACCCTCACCGCCACGCCGATCCCGCGCACGCTGCACATGTCGCTCGCCGGCATCCGGGACATGAGCGTGATCGAGGAGCCGCCGGAAGGCCGCCTGGCGGTGCGCACTTACTGCCTGGAAGCGGACGACAGCATCGTCCGGGAAGCGATCCTCCGGGAGCTGGACCGGGGCGGGCAGGTGTACTACGTCCACAACCGGATCGAGTCGATCTTCCGGGAGGCGGACCGGCTCCAGCGCCTCGTGCCGCAGGCGCGGATCCGCGTGGGTCACGGCCAGATGAAGGAGACCGAGCTGGAGGACGTGATGGTCTCCTTCTATGAAGGCGAGTACGACATCCTCCTCTCCACCACGATCATCGAGAGCGGTCTGGACATCCCGAACGTCAACACGATCCTCATCAACGACGCGGACCGCTTCGGCCTCTCGCAGCTCCACCAGCTCCGCGGCCGTGTGGGGCGCTCGGCGGTCCAGGCATACTGCTACCTGCTGTACAAGCCGTTCAAGGAACTGACCGAGACCGCGGAGAAGCGGCTGCAGGCCGTGCGCGAGTTCACGGAGCTGGGCGCCGGGTTCAAGATCGCCATGCGCGATATGGAGCTGCGCGGCGCGGGCAACCTGTTAGGGGGCGAGCAGCACGGGAACATGGTCTCCGTCGGCTTCGACATGTACTGCCAGATGATCGACGACGCGGTGAAGGAGCTGAAGGGCGAGCTGGTGGAAGAGGTGCTCCTGCCCTCCGTCTCCCTGCCGCTGAGCGCCTACATCCCGGAAGAGTACATCCCCACGGAAGGGCTCCGCATCGCCTTCTACAAGAAGATCGCCGGCTGCCGGAGCCCGCAGGACGTGGAGCGCGTGCAGGCGGAGCTGGAAGACCGGTTCGGCGACCCGCCCAAGCAGGTGTGGAACATCCTGGCGATCATGCGGCTGCGGCTGGAGTGCATCGTGGCCGGCGTGGCGCGGATCGAGGTGGACAAGGGGAGCGTGGTGCTCTGGCTGGCCCGCCGCGTGGACAAGGACGAGCACAAGGAGCTGTACCGGCACAACCGGCGCATCCAGTTGATGCCGGACCGGCTGATCATGCACTTCGACGGCGAGACGCCGATGCGGCCGGTGGAGAACATGGTGAAGCTGCTTCAGAAGCAGGGCGGCAAGGTTGCGGCTGCCGCGGTGCAGAAGCAGCTCCAGGCCGCCACCCTCGCGGAGACGTTGGCCGGAGCGAAGTAAGGCAGGGGCAGGAGTGATGGGGGCAGGAGTAGTGGAGTGTTGGAGTAATGGGTTGGCGGAGCGGCCTACCGCCGCGATTTCCATTACTCCACTACTCCATTACTCCATCACTCCTTCGCCGCACGGGGGTTCCCAGACCGCGGATCCCCTGCTTAGAATGGATAGCAGTACCTATTACGGGAGCGACGTCATGTCGGAAGACGAGAAGCAGACGCTGAAGTGCGATACCTGCGGCAAGAGCACCCCGCGTGTAAGCCGCGTGGTGGTGGATGCCGGATACAACCGGGCCAATGCCCGGCCCCTCTACAACTGTCCGGAGTGCTACGAGAAGAAGCTACACGACCGCGCCGGTGACGCGCCGGCCACGGCGTCCCACGCCTGACATGCCCTCCTTCCTCACGCGGGGGGTGCTCCGTCCGGCCGAGCTGGCGGTGCGGGGGCTCTACCAGGCGCTCGGCGGCTTCCGCGTGGAGGGAGTGGAGAACATCCCGCCCACCGGCGGCGTGATCCTGGCGCCGAACCATCTGAGCTGGGCGGACCCGCCGGCCATCTACATGGCCACTCGCCGGAAGTGCTGGTTCATGGCGAACGAGTTTCTCTTCCGGATTCCGGTGTTGGGGAAGCTGATTCCGATTGTGGGCGCATTCCCGGTGCATCGGGGTCGCGTGGACCGGGACGCGATCCGGATCGCGGAGCAGCACCTGAAGGAGCAAGACCTGTTGTGCGTCTTCCCGGAAGGCGGTACCACGATCACCGGCACGCTCTATCCGTTTGAAAGCGGAGTGGCGCTGCTCTCCCTGCGCACCGGCGCGCCGATCGTACCGGTGGGGATTACCGGCACGGACAAGCTGCTCCCGATGCAGCCCCCGCACCGGCTGCACTACGTGCGGGGCGGCGTGCGCGTGCGCTTTGGGAAACCGATCCACCCGGACGAGGTGGATCCGGCGCTGCCGCGTAAGGAACGGATGGAGGCGCTCACCCAGCGCCTCTACCTGGCGGTGGCCGCGCTGCTGCCCCCGGAGTATCTGCCTGCCGAGCTGCATGCGCCGGGGGGGCCGGTAGGCGCCGCGGGCATGGGTACCGGAGAGTAGCACGATGGACCGGTTCGACCGGTTGATACGAGCGGCGGGATACCCGGACGAAGCGGTTCGCAGCCGCGCCGCCCGGGAACTGGGCGACGCCGGAGATCCACGGGCACTGGAGCCGCTCTGGGCCCTCCTGAGCGATCCCAGCGCCGAGGTCCAGCTCTGCGCCGTGCAGGCGCTGGTTAAACTCGGCCGAGACGTCCTGGACCTGGCCTGCGAGCGCATCCAATCCCCTATTGCCCAGGACCGCGAGCACGCGGGCCGGGTCCTGGCCGCGTTCGGGTCCGTCGCCGTGCCGCGCCTCCTCCCGCTGCTGGACTTCGAAGTGTCCACACAGCCCGCACTCTTGTGGATCACCGAGGTGCTGGGAGAGATCGGCGACGTGGCTGCGGTCGAGCCGTTCGAGACGCTGTTGGGCGATTGGATGGCGGGCCCGGTGGTTCACCGCCGGATCATCATGGCGCTGGGGCAGCTCGGCGCCCCGGCGGCGGAAGTGCTCGCCCGCGCGCTCAGCCATCCGGACCGTGGAACTCGCGTCCAGGCCGTGTTTGCGCTCCGCGATGTGGCGGACGCTCGCTTTGCGGAGGTGCTCTGCACGTGCCTGGGCTCCGAAGACGAAGTTCACTCGGAAGCGGCCGGGCAGGCTCCGGCTGGATCCGGCAGTGTGAGCTATGTTAGTGGCGATGTGGCGCGGGACGCCCTGATCCGGCTCGGGCCGGACGCCATTGGGCCGCTCCGAACGGTGCTGCTAAGCGAAACTTTGCCGTTCCAGGCCAGGCATCGTGCCCTTCAGGCGCTGGATCGGATCCGCTTACCGGAGTGCGCAGCCCCGCTGTGCGAGGCGTTCGACGCCTCCGAGACCGCGATCGCCCTGTTCGCGACCGCGTCCGTACAGGCATTAGGACCGGCTGCCTTACCGGCGCTCATCAGCAGCCTGGAGCAGTGCGGCGAGGAGGCGATGCCGCTCGCCGCTCGCCTGTCGCTGATCGAGGCCGCCTTGCGCGCGCTAGCCTCTGCCGGCCTCTCCAAAGCACTAGACCGGGCGAGCCTTACGGACCGCCTCTGCGGCACGGAAGCGAGGCCGGGTGCGCTCATACGGATCCTGCGGCACCCCAACCCCGAGATCCGGGAAGCAAGCGTGCAGATTGCCGGCCACCTGGAGAACCCCGGAGCTACGCGCTTGCTCTGCCAGGCCCTTCAGGACCGGCACCCCCCGGTGCGGAAGGCGGCCAGCGAGCGGCTGAGCCTCATCGGGGACGAGACCGCGGAGCTTCCTGCCTGCCGCGCTCTGGAGGATCCGGAGGAGGCCGTCCGCATCCACGCAGCCCGGACCCTGGGGCGGCTGCGCTTGCCCGGGGCGGTCGAGGCGCTGCAGCCGACGCGGGAGGAGAACCCGAAGGTTCGCCTGGAGATCGTCCGAGCGCTGGTCGCCATCGGGACCCCGGAGGTGGTGGTTCCGTTGTGCGCGGCATTGGTGGAGGCGGTGCAGAGCACCCCGCGTCGGTGGGAACGCGCCGCGGATCAGGGCGTGACGGAAGCCGCGAAGGCATATTTCGTGCGCCCGACGCCGGAAGTAGTGCTGCACCTGTGCGAGCTACTTGCCGACCCCTCCCTCCGTACCGGCGTGCTCCTGGCGCTGCATTGTGCCCGGCCGGTGCTGGAGGAGATCCTTTCACCGCTTGACGAGGCGGACACGAGCCGTGCAACAGCGTGCTTGATCGGCGTGCTGCAGTCTGATAAGACGCTCGTCTCCAACGATTACGAGTTGGGAGCGCTCCTCCTGGGTCTCCTGGGAGACCGGGAGAGTGAAGAGGTGCTGATCTGGATCGCTCGCTACCAGGAGCGAGCCCATGCGCCGAGTGCCGCCGCCATCCGCGCGCTCGGTCGCATCGGCGGCTTCCGCGGGCTCCGCGAGCTGTGTGACGTGGTGTTCACTCCCACCCTGCGGGACTGCCTGGAAGACACCCTGATCGAGACCGAGCACCTTGGCGCGATCCCGGCGCTCAAAGAGTGCCTTAAATGGCACATGAGCGAGTCCCCGCGGGCCCAGGCGATTTCCAAGGCGCTCCGTCACATCAGAGAGACAAAGGGCCACCTGGCCGCCCACCCGGTGGTGCCCTCCGCGCCCCAGCGCACGCGGAACCTGCCCTGGATCTCCCGGAAGCCAGACTGAATTAAAGGATGAAGGCGGAAGGATGAAGGCGGAAGGATGAAGGATGACCTGGATCCCTTCCCGGACGTCATCCTTTTCCATACACGGGGATCGCGGCGCCGCTGATGATGTCGGCTTCTGCGGAGGCGAGAAAGCGGATCACCCGCGCGATAGCGGTGGGGGCTACCCATTTGGAGAAGTCCGCTTCCGGCATGGCCAGGCGGTTCGCGGGCGTGTCGATGACGCTGGGCAGGATGCAGTTGGCCTGGATGTTCGCGTCCCGGTATTCGTCCGCCAGCGTCTCGACGAGCGAGACGACCCCGGCCTTGGCTGCGGCGTAGGCTCCAAGCCCGGCGGCCCCTTTTAGTGCCGCCCGCGCGGAGACAAACAGGAGCTTGCCGCCTCCCGCCTCCTTTACCAGGGGCGCCACGGCACGCGCCATCAGGAAGGCGGAGCGCAGGTTCAGGTCGAGCATCCGGTCCAGCACGGCGGGTGAGGTGCCTTCCACCGGGGCGTAGTCGAAGCCGCCTACCAGGTGGATGAGGCCGTCGATCGTCT
>JAJFMS010000983.1 GCA_020696885.1 Armatimonadota bacterium
TGAAACGAAACCGGAGAGGATGATACCGCACGTTCGGAGGCCACCGCCTTCCATCATTTGGATGGGGAGCGCGGCGGGGAAATGGGGAAATGCGGCCGATGGCCGCACCGACCTCCATCACTCCATCACTCCATCACTCCATCACTCCGCTACTCCCCCGTGCCCTTCCCGCGCCATTACCGCTGCCGGTACTGCTCCCAGAGCCGGGTGTGCCGGGACTCCATCGGGATGGCGCGGCCATTGATGATCACCTGGCGGACGTTGGTGCGGATCTCCAGGAGGTCGCCGTCCGTGATCACCAGGTTCGCGATCTTCCCGGGCTCGATGCTGCCCAGCCGGTCCGCCGCCCCCAGGATGCGGGCCGGGTAGAGGGTGACCGCCTTCAGCGCTTCCTCGTCCGAGAGGCCGTTGCCGGCGGCGGTACCGGCCTCGAACGGCAGGTTGCGGCAGTTGGACGTGGCGTCCGTGGCGATGGCGAACGGGATGCCGGCCTTCGCCAGCAGCGCCGGCGTGGAATACGGGAGGTCGTAGGGATCGTCCTCGTTGGCGGGCAGCGTCTGCACGGCGGCGTAGATCACCGCCACGTCCTTGCCCTTCAGGAAGTCGATCAGCTTTCCCGCCTCGTCCGCGCCCACCAGCACCAGGCGCAGCTTCTGCCGCTCCGCGAACTCCACGGCGCTCCGGATGGACGGCCGGGTGGCGGCGAAGGCGAACAGCGGCACCTGGCGGCGCACCAGCGGCAGCAGCGCTTCCAGGCGCTCGTCCCGAGCCACGGGCGGCAGGGAGGCGTCCTTCCTCCCCGCCTGCTGCGCCTGCCAGTAGTGCCGCGCGTCGTCCAGCAGGTCCGCCAGTTCCTTCATCCGGGTCTCGTACTCGCGCCGGGGATCGGCGCCCGCCGCCCCGGCGGTCCGCCGGGCGAGGCCCGATCCGAACCACGGTAGGTTGGCGGCGATCCCTGCGGAGCGGAGGACGGACATCTCCCGGATGGTGGCGCCATCCAGGTTGATGAGCACCGGCTGTCCCGCCAGCGTGCCGCCGCGGGGCAGCGAGAGCGTGGTGGTGACCCCGGCCACGCGCGCCACCGGGATCTGCTCGCTCTCCGGGTGGATCGCCTCGTAGGCGCGGACCTGCGGGTTGAACTTCTGGTTCTCGTTCGTGTCCTGGGTCTCGTCGATGGAGCCGATCTCGGACAGGCCCATGGTGCTGGTCGCGTCGATCATCCCGGGGTAGACCCGGAGCCCCGCGCCTTCGATCACCTTCGCGCCGCTCGGGATCGCTACGTCGGCGCCCACGGCCTTGATCCGGCCGTTCTCCACCAGCACGGTGGCGCGCTCCAGCGGCGGGCCGCTCACCGGGTAGACGCGGGCGTTCCGGATCGCCAGGAGCCCGGCCTCGGCCGCCGGATAGGCGTCCGCAGCCGGAGCGGCCGGGGCCGCGGCGATCTCCAAAGCGGGGGCTGGCAGCGTCGGCCGGGTGGCGGGCCGGGTGGTGGGGCGTCCCGCGCCGTCCAGCTTCTGCAGCCGCTCCTTCTCCTCTTCGACCGCCTTCAACCGGGCTCGGTCCCGCTCGCGATCGAAGTACAGGCGGCCGTCGATCCATACCTTCTGCGCCATCGCGTGCGCGGAGAGCGGGTGGGCGTTGAAGAGGGCCAGGTCCGCGTCCTTACCGGTCTCGATGGAGCCGACCCACTTGTCGATCCGGAGTTGCTTGGCGGGGTTGAGGGTCACCAGGCGCAGCGCCTCGTTCTCCGTGAGGCTGCCGTACTTGATGCACTTCGCGGCTTCCTGGTTCAGGTGCCGGGCCTCCTCCGCGCTGTCCGAGTTGATGGAGACCACCACCCCGGCGCGGGTCATGATCGCGGCGTTGTAGGGGATCGCGTCGAACGCCTCGATCTTGTAGGCCCACCAGTCCGAGAACGTGGAGCCGCCCGCGCCGTGTGCCGCGATGGCTTTCGCTACCTTGTAGCCTTCCAACACGTGCTGGAAGGTGGCGATCTTGAACCCGAACTCGTCGGCGAGCCGGATCATCATGAAGATCTCGTCGGCCCGGTAGCAGTGGCAGTGGACCAGCCGCTTCCCCTGCAGGATCTCGGAGAGCGACTCCAGCTCCAGGTTCTTCCGCGGCGGCAACACGGTCAGCCCGCGGGACTTCTTGCTTTCGTACTCCTGCCACTCCCGCGTGTAGGCCCGGGCCCGGTTGAACGCGTCCCGGATCACGTCTTCCACGCCCATGCGGGTGGCCGGGTAGCGGCCCTGCCCGCCGGAAGCCGGGTTGCCGGCGCGCTTCGGGTTCTCGCCCAGCGCGAACTTGATGCCGGGCATCGCGCCTTTGAACTTCATCCCCTCCGCATCCGCGCCCCAGCGGTACTTCACCACCTGGTTCCGTCCGCCGATCGCATTGGCGCTGCCGTGGAGGAGGTTGGCGGAGGTGACGCCGCCCGCCAGGTCCCGGTAGATGTCCACGTCCTCGGGGTCGACCACGTCGTCCGTGCCGACCATCGCAGTCACGGAGAGGGTCGCCTCGTTCACGCCGCCCTGGATCGCGTTGTGGGAATGGCAGTCGATGATGCCGGGCGAGAGGTACATCCCCCGGGCGTCCACCACCGGGGTGCCGGCCGGGGCGTCCACGGTCTTCCCCACGGCGGCGATCTTCCCGCCGCGCACGAGGACCGATCCCGCCTCGATCGGCTCGCCGCTAACGGTGAGCACCGTGGCGCCGCGGATGACGAAGGTGTCGGGATTGTCGCTGCGCCCGGCTCCGGCCGAGACGCCTCCGGTAAGGCTGCCGAGAAGACAACCGATCAAGATCCACTGGTGGCGCATG
>JAJFMS010000984.1 GCA_020696885.1 Armatimonadota bacterium
TGGAGAGCTTTCCCTGCCCGGGCGTCGATCGCGTGCTGACGCTCAAGGAAGGCTCGTAAACTTATACAAACCTCTACGGTTATCCTCGCTACTCGCCATCCATCACACCATGCGTATCCTTGTAGTTGAAGACGAAGAGAAGGTCGCTTCCTTTGTACAGCAGGGCCTCCAGGTCAGCGGTTACACCGTGGATGTGGCGGGCACCGGCGAGGATGCGCTCCGGCTATTGGAGACCGGCGAGCACGATACGGTGGTCCTGGATATGATGCTGCCCGGCATTAGCGGCCTGGACGTGGTCCGTGAGCTGCGGCGCCAGGGGAAGGACCTGCCGGTGCTGGCGCTCACCGCCCGCGGCGAGCTGGACGACCGGATTGCCGGGCTCGAGGCCGGCTGTGACGATTACCTGCCCAAGCCGTTCGCCTTCGAGGAGTTGCTGGCGCGGATCAAGGCGCTGCAGCGTCGCCTGGGGACGACGCGCCCCGGCAGCCTGACCTACAAGGACCTGGTGCTGGACCTCTCTACCCGGGTCGCCACGCGCGGCGGGACGAAGATCGAGCTCACCAACAAGGAGTACGCGCTCCTGGAATATCTGATGCGCCGCCCGGGGCAGGTGCTCCCCCGCGGGGAGCTGCTGGAGAGCGTGTGGGGGTACGACTTCGAGACGCCGTCCAACGTGCTGGAAGTGTACATGAACTTCCTGCGCAAGAAGGTGGACAGCAAGTTCACGCGCAAGCTGCTCCACACGGTCCGGGGAGTGGGTTACGTGCTGCGGGAAGAGGAGTAAGCCGTGCGCGGCCTGCGTGCTCAGCTCTGCCTCTGGCACGGCGCCCTGATGGCGCTTACGCTGCTGGCGCTGGCCGGGTTTACGTACGCGCTGCTCATCGGGGTGCTCCACTCCCGCGCGGACTCCGCCCTCCGCGAATACGCGGATACTACCGCGCGCCAGATCGCCACCACCCTCTACGCCGGGCCGGCTGGGTCCCAGGCACCCCGCTTCCTCTCCAACGACCTCCGCTCCTGGGGCCGGTACATCCAGGTGGTAGACCCTCAGGGCTACGTGGTGGAGAAGTCCGACGGGCTCAACACCCACCCGCTGCCGGTGAGCGCGGACGCGCTGCGGCGCGGGCTGCAGGGAGCGACCACCTTCGAGACGGTGCCGGGACTGGGCGAGCACCCGGTGCGGATCATTACCACACCGGTGCTAATGGGCAGCCGGACCCCGTACCTGGTGCAGGCCGGCACCTCGCTGGAAGGCGTGGAAGCAGCGCTCCAACGCGCCGGGTGGATCCTCCTGGTGCTGACCCCGTGCGTCTTCGTCATTGCGCTGCTGGGCGGCTGGCTGGTGGTGGGCCGGGCGCTGCGGCGGGTGGATGATCTGCGCCGGACGGCGCTGGAGATCCAGAGCACGAACCTGCAGCGGCGGATCGAGCACGCCGGCGCGGACGACGAGATCGGCCGCCTGGCGCGCGCCTTCGACCAGATGATCGCCCGGTTGGACCGCAGCTTCCAGCAGGTGCGGCAGTTCAGCGCGGACGCGTCTCACGAGCTGAAGACCCCGCTCACCGCCATCCGCGGGGAGGCCGAAGTGGCGTTGATGGGGGAGCGGCAGCCGGAGCAGTACCGGCACTCCATCCGCAGCATCCTCGAGTCCGCGGAGCGGATGTCCGACGTGGTGGAGAGCCTCCTGCTGCTGGCCCGCGCCGACTCCGGGCAGAACCTGATCCGCATGGAGCCGGTGGAGCTCGGCGATGTGCTGCTCCGGGCTTATGAGAGCCTGGAAGAGGTGGCGACCCGCGGGCGGATCACGCTGCTGATTGAGGAGGTGGAGGACCTCACCGTCTCCGGCGATCCGCTCTGGCTGAACCAGGTGCTGGTGAACCTCATCAGCAACGGCATCAAGTACACGCCGGAGGGCGGGCAGGTAGCGGTGTCGCTGCGCGCGGTGGAAGGCGAAGCCGAGGTGAGTGTCCGCGACGACGGGATCGGGATTCCCGCGGAGCACTTGCCGCACATTTTCGACCGCTTCTACCGGGTGGATCACGGCCGCGCGCGGGCCGCCGGAGGGTCCGGCCTGGGGCTGAGCATCACTCGTTGGGCGGTGGAGGCGCATGGAGGGCGCATCGACGTAGTAAGTACCCCAGGGGCCGGGACCTGCTTCCGAGTACGCCTGCCGCTGGCTTCCGGCGACCCCGGCGAGCCGGAGCTGGGGACCCCGTTGAGCACCGCCTTCGAGAGCACCCACCGATGAACTGTCCGATCCGAATCGCCCTGGCCGGTACGGCCGCCCTGGTGCTTGCCGGCTGCACGCCGCCCCGCCCGGTAGCCGTGCAGCCGCCGCCCTCTGCGGCGCCAGCTCCGGCGGTCGCCCGCCGGCCCAAGGCCGATAGCCAGATCCGCATCGGCCTCGCCAGCCTGGACGGAGCCGCGGCGCACTCGGTGAAGGCGCCCCAGGGCGCCGCGATCTACGACGGAGGCACCGGGCAGCGCCTCCGCGGGCTTCCGGCCGGCGTGGCCCTGAAGGTGTCCGCGGATTATGCCTCCGGACAGGTGCTGGTGAAGGGCAAGGGGATCGAGCTCCGCCGGCCCTCCGTGGCGATCGCCGGCCCGCTGGTCCAGATCGGCCGGCGGCGCTACCCGGGCAAGGTGACGTTCGCGCTCGGCGGCACCGGGCTGCAGCTTACCAACGAGCTGGACATCGAGCAGTACCTGGAAGGCGTGCTCCCGGGCGAGCTCCCCGCGGGCTTCGGCATCGAGGCGCAAAAGGCGCTGGCGGTGGCGGCCCGCAGCTACGCCCTGGTGCAGAGCGGCAAGCACGGCGGCTT
>JAJFMS010000985.1 GCA_020696885.1 Armatimonadota bacterium
CCTCGTCGTAGGCGCGATCGACGGCCTCCTGTAGGTCGAGCGGCACATCTGGCCACTCCTCGTCCAACGGCACGGCGACTCGCGGTAAGCGATCCCGAACACGCGCCGGCCATACCTCGAAATCCGAGCCTAGCCCAGCGCGATGAAGGCAGCAGAGGTAGTCCCAGGTCCCCTTCCGGCGCAGGGATTCGAACGGAGCACGAACGGTGTGCGTACCCGCCCGGAGTAGGTCGATCTCGATGAAGTGCGTACCGCTTACTAAGAGCTGCTCTTGCTTTTCCAGGTACAACTTCCGGAGTTGAGAGCCGGATGCTTTGTTTCCCGGGCTGAGGATCTCGATGATCGTGACCACGCGTGCCGGGTGCCTTGCCGTGACGATCTGGATGTAAGGCTGGCGCATCTCGTCGATTAGCGTCGAGATGGTCCACGGGTTGTCGATCGTCGGGGTCATGGTAGCGACCGCGCCGCCTCTCCGGACCGCATGAGGACGCTGGAGCAGCAACACGTCCGGATAGATGTTCCGATCACGCTCGATGAGATAAAGCCGCTCACCGGCATCGGCTACGAACGCCGGAGGCAGCCGGGCGTTTAGCAAGGCACGGATCGAACTGATTAGCGCCTGGTGTACGCCCGCCCAGATCGGCGGGTCTTCGAGATATGGATCCATCCCGGGAAACGGTCCTGCCATCGGGCTTCCTCCCACTTCATTATGCCGCGAACTCCCGGTATCCGCGCGGCGGGGAACCGCCCTCCGTGGGGATACAATTGCGCGGGAGTTAGCAAGAGTGACCGAACCAAAACGAGAACGCGTCCGCACGATGTTCGGGCGGGTGGCCAAGGGATACGACCGGCTGAACACCGTCCTCAGCATGGGCCTGCACCACTACTGGCGGCGCTTTGCCGTGCGGGAGTGCGAGTTTCCGGCCGGCGGGCGGGCGCTGGACGTGGCGGCCGGCACCGGCGACTTCGCCATTGAGACGATCGGCAAGAACGGCACGGCGGTGGGCGTAGACCTCTGCGAGCCGATGCTGCGGGAGGGCCTGCCCAAGCTCCGGCGCCTGGGCCTGGCGGAGCGGGTCCGGCTAACGGTGGGTGAAGCAGAGGCGCTGCCGGTGCCGAGCAACCACTTCGACAGCGCCACGATCGGCTTCGCGCTCCGGAATGTGACGGACATCGACGCCACCTTCGCGGAAATGGCGCGCGCCGTGCGTCCCGGCGGTAAGGTGGTGGCCCTGGAGATCGCGAAGCCACGCAACCCGGTGCTGCGGCAGTTCTTCTTTCTCTACTTCTACCACCTGTCGCCGTGGCTCGCGCGGCTGCTCGGCGGGGACGCGGACGCCTACCAGTACCTGCCCAACTCGCTAAAGGCTTTCAAGAGCCGCGAGGAGCTGTGCGCGTCGATGCGGAAGGCCGGTCTGGAAGACGTGCACTTCCACGACCTCTCCGGCGGCATGGTGTGCGTCCACGTGGGCACCAAGCCGCGTTCCGCCTGAGGTGGCAGTGGGTTGTTTGGGTGGCGGGGACGGAGCCGAAGTTCGCCGCGTCTGCTTATGCGCGTACACCCCGCCCCCGGCTTTGTCATCCTGACCAGAGCGCAGCGCCGGGAAGGATCTCGACCTCGGGCGTGGCGCCTACCCGCGTGCGGTCCCCGTGCCGGTGCTGGATCCTTCACGTTGTTCAGGATGACGGGTTACGGGCGGGGGACATACGGGCAAGAGCCTGCCGTGCCCTCCCCCAAGATGCGTGATAGCCGTCCTCGCTCGTCCGCGAGGACGGCTATCACCGATCGCACGGGCCGCCGTAGCCGTCTGTCTCCCTGCAGCGACTTCAGTTCCTCGCATCGGGCTCACCCGCTACTGATCGTCCTTCCAGGTGACGTGGCCGTCGCCCCAGATTTCCGCCCGTCCGCCGGGTCCCATCACGTAGCCGAGGACCACCTTGGAAGGCTCCGGGATCTCGGAGATCTTGCCGCCCGTGTAGGTGTAGACGAAGCCCTCGAACAGCGCGTCAGTCTTCAGATACGGCAGGAGCAGCCCCTCCACACCGGCGCCGGCATCAGGAAACCGGTCTTCGTGGTCCGAAGCGTAGACGTGCAGCGCCAGGCCAAGCTGCTTGCCGTTACTGAGGACCTTCTGGCGCATCGCCTGATTGCGCGCCGCCAGCAGCGCTTCCTTGGGAAGGCGGATCAACGGCGCGATCAGCGCCGCGCCGTCTGAAATGAGCAGCACGGCATCCCCTCGCGGTGAGAGGGTGCCGGACTGGGCGTTGGCGCTGACCAGGGCACGGGACTCGGCGCGTTCGGCGGTGGCTACCAGCCAGAGCGGCGAGACGGCCTGCCGCACCGAGCCGCTCTGAAGAACGGCCTGGGTTCCGGTAAGCACTAGCTCCTTGAGCGTCAGGTCAGGCCCGGCCGGCGGCTCCGGGAGCGGCTTGTCCAGCCGGATGAAGCCGCCGCTGCTCAACTCCAGCGCGAGGTTTACGGGGGCCGGCCGGGGCGCCTGGGCGTCATCCGAAGGTCGGGTAATGCCCATGGCCAGGATGCGGCCGTCCGCCGCCCAGCGCGGGAGCACCGCCGTCATCCCGGCGGGAGGCGCCACCTGGCGGAGCAGGGTCCCGTCAGACTTGAGCACCCGCACGGACCCGTCGTCGATTCCCCAGAGCACGGCCAACGGTTCCCGGGGCGAGGCCAACAGCGCGGTGTTCGGGGGGAGCGCGAACAGCGGCTTCATGGAGTTACGAGGGGCGTCGACCCGCAGCAGCCAGTCGCGGCCCGGGGCGGCCGGAGCGCCCGCCCGCGCCGGCGGCGTCCAGCGCCCTATTG
>JAJFMS010000986.1 GCA_020696885.1 Armatimonadota bacterium
CCCGCGCCCGCCGGTCTGCTGGACCCCGTACGTGGCCCAACTGTAGTAGGCGCAGAGCAGCAGGAGCACGAAGATGATGCCGTAGTCCGACAGAAAGCGAGCGACCGCGGGCGAGAGGCGGGGCTTGTTCACTTCAGCTCGGGGTCCTTCTCGCCGTCCGCCTTGCGGTAGAGGGCGCTGGGAATGAGGATCTCCGGCTCCACGCGCTCGCCGTTGAGGTGAGCGACGATCGCCTGCATCGTCCGCGCGCCGATCTGATCCGGGAACTGGACCGGGTCCGCGTAGATCTTCCCTTCCTTGATCGCCTGCTTGCCCTCAGGCTGGCCGTCGAACGCCACCAGCTTCACCTGGTCCGCCTTGCCGGCTTTCTCCAGCGAAGCGCGCGCGCCAAGTGCGGAAGGATCGTTGATGGCGAAGATCCCGGCGAGGTCCGGGAAGCGCTGGAGGGCATCCTCGGCGGTGCGGGCGCCCAGCTCCTTCTTCCCCTCGCCCGGAAGCTCCGTCACGATCTTGATCTTGGGGTGCTCCGCGATCACCTCCTTGAAGCCCTTCACCCGGAGCAGGCAGGACTCGGCGGCCTTGAAGTCCAGGATGGCGACCTTACCGCCGGCATCGCCCAGCGCCTCCACCATCGCCTCGCCGGCGAGTTTGCCGCCCTGGTAGTTGTCCGTGGCGATGTGGGAGACGACCTTGGTGCCCGGCGCCAGGCACTTGATATCGGCCGTGAACACCGGGATCCCGGCGGCGTTCGCCTCCTGGATGGCCGTGCCGATCGCCTTGGAATCACAGGGGGTGAGCACGATAGCGCTCACCTTCTGCACGATGAAGTCCTTCACCTGGTTCTGCTGGCGAGACGGGTCGAACTCGCCGCTGACCACGCTCACCTCGTAGCCGCTCTTCTTTCCTTCGGCGGCCATGCTGTCCGCGATGACCTTGAAGAACGGATTGGTCAGGGTCAGCACGGAGAGCCCCACGGTTCCCTTGATCTGGGTAGCGGTGCCTGTGCTCGTGCCGGCGCCGGACGAGGTGGTTGAGGACGCGCCGCTATCCTGAGACGCCCCGCCGCCGCAGCCGGCCAGCGCGCCCACGCTCATTACTGCACCGATGATCACCTCTCGTCGCTTCATTGCGCTCCTCTTCCCCACGTGACGGACCAGCCGGTCGGCCGTTCCACCACGTGCGTTCCAAGGAGGAGGCCCGGGTTCCTCCCCGCCCTGCTACGGGGCCACTTTCGAGCCTTCGCAACTGGAGGCGCGCCGGGTATCAGCTGCGGTCAGGAGCGGCTGGCGATGCTGGCTTCCAGGTGCTCTCGGAGCGCGGGAGCGGTATCCAGCAGCCGCAGGAACGAGTCCCGCGGGAGGCTCAGAAGCACCGTGGGCTGCGTCGTGCGGATGGTCGCGTTGCGCGGTGCGTTGCGTAGTAATGCGATTTCGCCAAAGTGGTCACCATCGGAGAGCACGGCCACCCGCTGGGCCTCGGAGGCTGCCTGGCGTTCGACATTCACCCGCCCGCGGACAATCACGTAGAACCGGTCTCCCGGGTCGCCTTCTCGTACTACCAGACGATCGGCCGGGTAGATCTCCGTCACGAACCGCGCTGCGATCCGCTCCAGCATCTCGGCTTCCAACTCCTGGAACAGCGGTACTGATCGGAGCCGGTCTCCGGTTACGGCCGCACGCTCCCCGTCCTCGCTTAGAGCGAAGCCGTGCTGCTTTTGCCACAGGCGGGCATACACCCCGCCGTGTGCCAATAGCTCGGCGTGCGTGCCTTGCTCCACCAGCCGTCCCTGCTCCAGCACGAAGATCCGGTCCGCGTGTACGGCAGACGCCAGCCGGTGCGTGACCGAAATCATCGTGCGGCCGCTCGCCAGGCGGCTCAGCGTCGCGTTGATCGCGGCCTCGGTCACCGGGTCCAGCGCAGAAGTGGCCTCGTCCAGCAGCAGAATTCGGGGATTCCTTAGGATCGCGCGGGCGAGTGCGATCCGCTGTCGCTGACCGCCCGATAGCCGGCTTCCCCGCTCTCCGGCCACCGTCTCATAGCCGTCGGGCAGCGACCGGATGAAGCCGTCTACCTCGGCGAGGCGGGCCGCCTCCTCGATTTCCCCATTGGAGGCGTCGAGACGGCCCATCCGGATGTTCTCTCGCAGCGTGGTATTGAACAGCACGCTCTCCTGGAGGACCACGGCCATTTGCGCGAGCAGAGAAGCACGCTTTACCGCGCGGCTGTCGTAACCGTCGATCCGAATCCGCCCGGTCGCCGGCTCGAAGAAGCGCATGAGGAGGGACAGCAGCGTGCTCTTTCCCGAGCCGCTTCCCCCCACAATCGCCACGCTCGCCCCCGCCGGCACGGTCAGCGTCACCCCGTCCAGGTTAAGACCGTCATCGTCGTAGCCAAATGAGACCTGCTCGAACCGCACCTCGCCGGGGCCGCGAGGCAGATCCACGGCGTCCGCGACGTCGCGGGTTTCCACCGGCTCAGCGAGGAGCTCCTCGATGCGCTGGAAGCCGCCGGCAGCCTGCATCAACTGCGGCACATACTGGGTCACGTAGGAGAGCGAATAGCTGAGCGTCAGGAAGAGCGTTTGGAAGGTGACCAGGGTGCCAATGGAGAGCTGCCCGCGGTGCGTAAGGAAAGCCCCTGCGCCGATGATCAGCACCTGCAAGCCGAGTATGCCTACGCCTGCGGAGCGCTCTACCATAGCGCTCAGGAAGTTCAGCCGCACGCTGCGCTGGTAGAGCACCTGATTGCGCACGGCGAAGGTCGAGCGGGCCTTATCCGCCAGACCGAACGCTTTGATCACACTCTGAGCGCCCGTTA
>JAJFMS010000987.1 GCA_020696885.1 Armatimonadota bacterium
ACCGGTGGCCACCACCTCCGGCTTCACGGCGAGGACGTTGTCGACCTTCCGCTCCTGGAGCTGGGCCGCCAGCTCCGGCTGGAGGAAGTTGTAGATCCCCGCGCTGCCGCAGCACCAGTCGGAGTCCTTGAACTCTACCAGTTCCAGCCCCGGCACCGCCTTCAGCAGTTCGCGGGGCGCCGAGCGGACCTTCTGCGCGTGCGCCAGGTGACAGGCGTCGTGGTAGGTGACGCGCTTTGCGTACGTGCCGGTTGGGGGGATGAAGCCGAGCTCGTCCAGGAACTCGCTGACGTCTTTGCTCTTGGCGGCGATCGCCGCCCCGCGCGCCTTCCACTCCGGCTCATCGTGGAACAGCTCCGCGTACTCCTTCATCGAGGAGCCGCAGCCGGCGCTGTTGATCACGATCGCATCGAACTCCTGGCACTCATAGGTCTGGATTAGAGCGCGGGCGCGGGTGCGCGCGTCGTCGAGGAAGCCGTTGTGCATCTGGAAGGCGCCGCAGCAGCCGGCGGACCGCGGAACCACCACCTCACAGCCGTTCTCGGCGAGGACGCGGATCGTCGCGCGGTTGACGCGCTGGAACAGCACCTGCATCACGCAGCCGCCGAGCATCAGCACCCGGGCGCGGCGCTTGCCCTTAGCCGGGGTCACCTCCGGGAGCGGCTGTACGGTGGGGGTCACGTCCGGGGAGACCGGAATCGCCGGGGCGTTCGGGCCGAACAGGAAACGGTTCACCATCCCTACCGGACCACCCCCCTTGCCGAAGATGCCGTTCATCACCTTCGCGCCGAACATTGCGGGCGCCATGACGCCGGGATTGGTGAGCATATCCAGCAGCACCCGCCGCGCACGCCGGTCCGCCGCCGGCCGCGGGAACTCCTTCTCGATGCGACCACGCACCGAGGTCAGGAACTCGCCGTACGGCACCGCCGCGGGACAGGCGGTCTCGCAGGCGCGGCAACCCAGGCAGCTATCCAGGTGCCCGACGATGTTCTCGTTCAGCTCCGTGCGACCTTCCGCCAGCGCGCGGATCATGTAGATCCGGCCGCGCGGGGAGTCCGCCTCGTTACCCAGCAAGTCATACGTGGGGCAGACCGAGAGACAGATGCCGCAGTGGACACATTCCAACAGGTCCTCGGGCTCCACGCCCGGCAGCACGTTCAGCTCTTTCTGGTTATTCATCTGGCTCCGGTCAGCTCACATGGTCTGGGGCTCGGCTCGAACCCCGGCTGGTCATCTCTGATCTTACCCGCGGAATGAGCCGCGGCTCAAATCCCCGCGACAAACCGCCCGGGAGCGAAGACGCCCTGCGGGTCCAACGTTGCCTTGATCCCGCGCATCAACCGTGCCTCCGGCCCCACCGCTCCCCACGGATCTACGGTTCCGGTGAGCTCTGCGGGTAGCCGGGGGAAGACACACACCGCGCCCACGGAGTCCGCCAGCGCCCGGACCGCCGTCACCAACCCGGCATCTCCTCCGCCCGCGCAAACGTAGACCCGCCCGAAGGCCGCATGTGCCACGAATTCCGGCGACTGGCCGTGCTGCCGAACGATCTCCGCCGCCTTCGCACTCACCTCGGCGACGCGCGAGCTGAGCGTACCGATGCGGGCGACGAACGGCAAAGAGGCCGGCTGGTCCCGGTAGGCCACCAGCATCCCTGCCCCAGCGCCTTCCGGCAGCCGCCGTGCCTCCAACCGGTGCCGCGCCGCCAGCTCCGAGAGGTGCTGCTGCTGCCACTCCACCGCCTCGGGCACATGCAGGAACTGGAGGAACAACGAGCCCCAAGCTGAGTCGCCACTCGCCCCCGCGCTCACCAGCTCCAGCACGGACGGCTGGAGGCCGGAGGCCCGGATCGCGGTGAGTAGCGCCTCGGCTTCCGTGGCGTTGCCCAGCGGAACGGTGCTGTATCCAGCGACACCGGGAATCGGCATCACTTTGAAGGTGATCTCCGAGAGGAAGCCCAGGGTCCCGAACGAGCCGGTGTACAGCTTCGGGAGGTCGTAGCCCGCCACGTTCTTCACCACCAGGCCGCCCGCCCGCACTTCTCGCGTGTCCGCGCCGATCACCCGGCAGCCGATCACCCAGTCGCGGGGGGACCCGTGGCCGGCGCACCAGGGTCCGAAGGCGGCGGACGCCACGGTGCCGCCCACCGTAGCGCGGTCCGGCAGCCACGGGTTGAGCGGCAGGAACTGTCGCCGCTCCGCCAGCACCCGCTGCAGCTCCGAGAGCGTGACGCCCGGCTCCAGGGTCACGGTCATGTCATCCGGCTGGTAGTCCAGGATCCGGTCCATCCGGCGCGTGGAGAGCACGAGGTCCAGCCGCTCCGGCCGCGTCCCCAGCGAAATCTGGGTACCCCCGCCGAACGGAACCAGGCTCCAGCCCTCGGCGGCGGCCACGCGGATGACCTCCACCGCCTCGTCGCGAGATGCCGGCGCCACGACGGCGCGCGGCGCCTGGCCGTTGACCTGATACTCGCCGGTGGCGTCGCCCGCGACGACGTTCTCGACCCCCACGACCGTTTGCAATTCTATAATTTTCATCAGTTTGAAGGTCTCTTCTGGACCGGTTTGCGGGAGGCTAACGCCGCATGACGGTGAACCGTATTACATTCCGTCTCGGCCTATCCCCCCAACTCAGAGGGCTACCGACCGGCGCTTCTTCATGGAGACTTCCATACAGCCGTGGCCGTCCGGGAACATCTTGCCGGGGTTGCACAGCCCGAGCGGGTCGAACACTGACTTCACCTTCCCCATCACGTCCAGGTCCGTCTCGCTGAACTGGCACGAGGAGTAGCTGCTCTTCTCGATGCCGATGCC
>JAJFMS010000988.1 GCA_020696885.1 Armatimonadota bacterium
CAAAGGCACGAAGGCACTAAGAGAGAACAGGGGAAGAAGCAGGCACTCGATGCGTTGGCGCACCCGTCAGCACGACGAAGCCACGAACACGGCGAGACCCCGAATGCATCCCCTTAGTGTCTTCGTGCCTTTGTGGTGAACAAAAGCCGCTACCGCCGAGCGAAGATCTCGGAAGGCTCGTGGGAGGCGTCGGAGATTTCGTCCAGCATCTCGGCGACTTCGGGGGCGGGAAGGATGTGGGCGATGTCCGCCTGGGCGATGATCCCGCAGACCCGGCCGTGCTCGTCCACCACCGGCACGCGGCGGATCCGGTACTGCTCCATCGCCTCGATACAATCGTCCAGGCGCGTACGCAGGTGCACCATCACCACCGGCCGGGTCATGATGTCGCCGGCCGTCATCTCCAGCGGGTTCAGGCCCGCCGCTACCGTCCGGCAGGTGATGTCCCGGTCCGTCACGATACCGACCAGCTTCCGCGACGGCGCCGCCTCCACGATCGGGATGGAGCCGCAGTCACACTGCACCATCAGGGCGGCCAACTGTTGCAGCGGCATCTCGGGTGTCCCCACCGCCGGCCCTTCCGTCATGACGTCGCGAACTTGCATGGCTGCTCTCCTGATGGCCCGATGCCACGGGCCGAGATCGGCTCGGATAGCCGCAAACACCCACTCCGGACGGCTTGAACCGCCTATTACCCAGTTTCGCCGCGTTTAACGCATCGGGAAAACGATCCGATGGGGGCAAGCGACGCAGTGGTGCCGCATAGTCGGAGGGCGCGTAATTCGTAATTCGTAGTGCGTAATGGCCAGCGGCCGGGAGCCGTCCCCTTGGGTGCGTTTCGCCATCAGGGCAAGCAAACATCTTTGGCGCGCGTGGGCTACCCAGATCCCGTAATGCGTGCTGCGTAATGCGTAAGAAAGCCACCCTCGCGCGGTGGACTTTACGCATTACGGAGCACGCATTACGAGCCCTCCGCTCGTTCGACGCTCTCTGCGCACCTTGCCCGATTTCATGGATCGCACCCCCGTCCCTTTCGCATTACGCAGCACCCATTATGCAGACGTCTTACCCGGCGGGCCGGACTGTGGTATGGTAGGAAGCGGCCAATCCTCGGAATCCGCATGTTTCTAACGGTTACTCTCAACCCGGCGCTGGATAAGACTCTCCGCGTGGACCACAACTCGCCGCAGGACACCCTGCGGGCGACCGAGGTGGTGGACCTGGCGGGAGGCAAGGGCGTCAACGTGGCGCGAGCGATCCAGGCACTGGGGGGCCGCACCCGGGCACTCTTGCCGCTGGCCGGGCATTCGGGCGCCCACCTGGCGGACCTGGCGCGAGCGGAGGGGATCGAGGTGGCGGGCGTGCCGGTCACCGGGCAGACGCGCACCGCGATCACCATCCGGGACGCGGACACCGGTAAGTACTGGCATTACCTGGAGCCGGGACCCCGGCTGCACGAGCAGGACCTGACCCGGCTGCGCGAGGGCTTTCTCTGGGCGATGGAGGGCTGTCACACCGTCGCCGTCAGTGGAAGCCTGCCGTCCCCGTCGGCGGCGGCGCTGCTCCCGTGGATGGTGCGCGCCGGGCGCGAGCGGGGACTGCGGGTGGCGCTGGACTCCTTCGGTCCGCAGAACCGGCCGGCTCTGGAAGCGGGCCCGTGGCTGGCGAAGCCGAACCTCTACGAGTGGCAGACCACGTTCGACGAAGAGCTGGAAACCGATGTCCAACGTTGGCGGGCGCTAGAGCGGCTGGCGACGTGGGGTATAGAGATAGGGGTGCTGTCGCTGGGCGCCGAGGGTGCCCTGGCACTGGCCCGCGGCGAGCGGTTCCGGATCAAGAGCCCGCAGGTGGTGGAGCTGAACGACCTGGGCGGCGGGGACTCGATGGTCGCGGGGATCTGCTGGGCGGCGGCCGAAGGATACGGGCTGCGAGAGATTCTGGCGTGGGGAGCGGCGTGCGGCGCCGCCAATGCCGAGGTATGGGACCCGGGCGGGATCGTGCGGGCTCGAGTTGAAGAGCTCCTGCCAATAGTAGAGATCGGCCCTGGGTAAGAACAGAAGTAAGAACGGAAAGAAAAATGGCAAAACCGATTGTAGCGATTGTGGGTCGACCTAATGTTGGAAAATCGACCTTCTATAACCGCCTCCTGGGGGAGCGATTAGCGATTGTGCAGGACGAGCCCGGGATTACCCGGGACCGGATGTACGGGCACACCGAATGGAACGGCCGCGAGTTCACGGTAGTGGACACCGGCGGGCTCGGGATGCGCGAGGACGACCCGTTCGGGCACCACATCCAGCAGCAGGCCGACGTAGCGATCGAGGAGGCGGACCTGATCCTCTTCCTGGTGGACGCCCGGGAGGGACTCACCGCCGGAGATGAGGAAGTGGCGGAGGTGTTCCGCGCGTCCGGCCGTCCGATCATCCTCGTGGCGAACAAGTCGGACAACGTGCGCCGGGAGGCGGACGCCAGCGAGTTCTACACTCTAGGTCTGGGCGAGGTCTACACGATCTCCAGCCACAGCGGCCGCGGCGTGGCGGACCTGCTGGACGACGTGGTGAAGCGCCTTCCGCCGCCCGAAGCGAGCGAGGAAGAAGACGACCGCGTCAAGGTGGCGATCGTGGGCCGCCCGAACGTGGGCAAGTCCTCGCTGCTGAACGCCATCCTCGGCCAGGAGCGGGTCATCGTGAGCCCGGTGGCCGGAACCACGCGAGATGCGGTGGACGTGCCATTCGAGTTCGGCGATCAGCCGTACACCCTCATCGACACCGCCGGGATCCGGCGGGCCGGGAAGGTCCAGGGCTCCGTGGAGTT
>JAJFMS010000989.1 GCA_020696885.1 Armatimonadota bacterium
ACTCCTAGCGCGCCCTGGTGCCCAGGGACGGCCACTACGGCTGTGCGGCCGCCATGTTGCTGCGGAGCTGCTGCAGGGCGCTGCGCTCGAGGCGGCTGATGTGCATCTGGGAAAGCCCCAGCTCGTCGGCGACTTCCTGCTGGCTGTAGCCTTCGAAGAACCGGCGGCGCAGGATCTTCTGCTTCCGCTCGTCCAGGGTCGCCATCGCCTGCTGCAGGGGGGCATACTCCACCACCCCTTCCATATCGGGGTCGGGTCCGCCCACCGTCTCTCCCAGGGCCAGCGAGTCGTTACCGTCGTCCATCTCGCGGCGCTCTTCGAGGCGCTGCGTCTGGTAGGCGCGGTACATTTCCATCGCCTGGACGAGGTCTTCTTCGGAGATCTTAAAGGCTTCCGCCATCTCCGAAACGGAAGGCTCGCGCTGGAGCTTCCGGTAGAGCTCGTCTTCCATCCGGTGCAGGTTGGCGGCGATCTCCTGGAGGTAGCGAGGGACCTTGATGCTCCAGGTGCGATCCCGGAAGTACCGCTTGATCTCACCGACCATGCAGTGGACGGCGTACGTGCTGAACTTTGTCTCGTGGGTCGGGTCGAAGCGGTCCAGGGCTCCGATCAGCGCGATCCAGGCGGACTGGACCAGATCCTCTACGGGAACGCCCGGCCGGGCGAATTTATGGGCGAGGGAACGGACCAGGGCATCGTGGCGCTCGATGATCGCCGTGCGAATCTTGGGATCCCGGTCTGTAACGTATATGCGAAGTAGCTCCTCGGTTGAGTAATCGCGGAGCGCAGTGTCAATCATCAGTAATCTCCCCACGATCCGCGCCGCCACAGGCGGAATGCGTCTCCGGCGGCGCCTGGCTTGCAGGACAGAACCGTGTCTCACTCTTAGCCCGGGGCCAGGTTGGCTGCTTCGGTCGCCACACACCGCCGGACTGGGGCAAGATTACCCAGCGCTGCCGGGGCCTAAACGAGGGGGGAATGTACAAAAAGAAACCCGCCGGTACCCGTAGAACGGGCCGGCGGGGTCCTCAGCCAGGGCCTATTAGGTTCAAACAACCAAGGGAGTAAAGTCGCCGCTGGTGAAGATCGAGCTGCTTGTCGTAGTCATATCTTAAGACGGTCCTTAGGCGGGTGCAGTTCCCGCTTTTTTGTTAGAATTTCCTAAGGGACTCGCATGGCTCGCTTCAGCGGCACCACCGGGCTATTCGCCCCCGGTTGCTAGCTGCATCACCTTCTCCTGCGTGGCTTCCGCGCGAGACAGCTCGCCGGCCAGGCGACCTTCGTGCATCACCAGGATGCGGTCGCTCATGCCCAGCAGCTCCGGCAGCTCACTGCTGATCATGATCATCCCGGCGCCCCGGGCCACCAGCTCGTTCATCAGCTCGTAGATCTCGATCTTGGCGCCCACGTCGATCCCGCGCGGGGGCTCGTCGAAGATCAGCAGCTTCGAATCCGTGAAGAGCCACTTGGCGAGAACCACCTTCTGCTGGTTGCCGCCCGAAAGGTTCCTGACTTCCTGCTCGATGGAAGGCGTGCGGACCCGCAGATCCTTCACGTACTTCTCTGCCACTTCCCGCTCTTTCTTGCGGTTCACAAAGCCGAGCATGGAGAGCAGGTCCAGGTTGGCGAGGGTCGTGTTCTCCCGGACCACCATGTTCAGGATGAGCCCCAGGCTCTTGCGGTCTTCCGGCACCAGCCCGATGCCCAGCTCGATCGCCTCCCGGGGGGAGCGGGGCCGCACCGGCTTGCCCAGCACGCGGATCTCGCCGGCGTCGATCGGGTCCGCGCCGAAGATGGCGCGCGCCACCTCCGTGCGCCCCGCGCCCACCAGGCCGCCGATCCCCACGATCTCGCCGCGGCGCACGGTAAAGCTGATGTCGTGGAAGACACCCTTCCGGGTGAGCCCGCGCACCTCCAGCATCGGCTCGCCCACTTCCGCGGGCCGCTTCGGGATGCTCTCTTTCAGCTCGCGTCCCACCATCATCCGGATCACTTCATCCCGGCTGGTGTCCTCGATCCGCTTGGTGGCCACGTACTGGCCGTCCCGGAACACCGTCACCCGGTCGCAGATGTCGAAGATCTCTTCCATCCGGTGGCTGATGTAAACGATCCCCACGCCGCGCGTCTTGAGCTGGCGGATCAGCTCGAACAGGTTGCGCAGCTCGTGGTCCGTGAGCGTGGCGGACGGCTCGTCCATCGCGATGATGATGCTGTTGCGGGAGGTGGCCTTCGCGATCTCCACCATCTGCTGCTGGGCCACGGAGAGGCGGCTCACCTCCGCGCGAACATCCACGCTCACGCCCAGGGAGTCCATCACGGACTGCGCGTCGCCGTACAGCTTGCGGAAGTTGATGAAGCCGGGCACGGCCGCGGCGGGCTCTCGGCCCAGGTAGATGTTCTCGGCGGCGCTGAGGTGCGGGACCAGGTTGAACTCCTGGTAGATGATGTTCACGCCCAGCGCCATCGCGTCTTGCGGCGAGTGGATGCTCACCGGCTTGCCGTTGATGCGGATGTCGCCCCGGTCCTTACTCTCGGCGCCGGCGAGGATCTTCATCAGCGTGGACTTGCCCGCGCCGTTCTCGCCGCAGAGGGCGTGGACCTCGCCCGGCAGCACGTCGAAATGGACGTCATTAAGCGCGACGACGCCGGGATAGAACTTGCTGATGCCGGTCATCTCGAGGAGCGGCGTCTGGGAGGTCTCGGACATTCTTGGGCCTGTTGGTCACGCGGTCGGAGCAGTTCACGAAGAATCACACACAGGTTCGACGGCGACCGTGCCGTGTACTTCCTGGAACGACAAAACGGGACCGGGTA
>JAJFMS010000990.1 GCA_020696885.1 Armatimonadota bacterium
CGGGCAATCGCGGCTCCTACCAGGCGAAGGACGTGGGCGGCGCGCACGACTTCGGCTTCAGCAGCACCAGCCACGCCGGTGGGAAGGCGGGCGAGATCGGTGGCACCTTCTGGCGCACCGATGTGTGGGGCTCGTACGCGGACCCCGTGGGCTCCCTCTCGTTCGAAAACCGCCTGGAAGCCCGCGGCAAGGTGATCCTGGCCGTCGGCGCACCGGACGCGGATATGTGCTTCGGCTGGTTCCATAGCGACGGCACCGGCGCGGCGCCGGACAAGCGGGGTTCCTTCCTGGGGATCAAGGTGGGTGGACCTACTCGCGTGGGGCACTACTTCCTCCCGGCATACCAAGCCACCGAGTTGATCGGCGGCCGAGCCCCGGCAGGCCCCGTACTGCGGCCGGGCAAAACCTACGACTGGTCCCTGATTTACGACCCGGCGGCCGATGGCGGGCTGGGTGCGATCACCGCCACCCTCGGCGCGGAGTCCGTAACACACCACCTCAAGCCGGGGCAGAAGGAGAAGGCCCGCGAGGCGCGCCTGGATCACTTCGGCCTGTTCGCCACCGGACCGGGCGGGCAGATCGTGAAGCTCTACCTCGATGACCTTGAGTACACCGCCGCGCAAAAATGACCCCCGCCGGCGCAGTGTCCCGCGGTAGCGTCTGCTATCTCTACAGGTGCGACTTTACATCGTGTTAACAGAACGTTTATCCCCCCGTCACGGTAGGGACACTGCACGGAAACCTCTGGAGGTTAACCTAAAAGCGTAACTTTTTCCACAACGCAGCGGGAGACAACGATGACCGGCCAACTGGTAACGCTCGAGCAATTCCTGATCGAAGAGCAGCGGTGCATGCTCGCCACCGGCGACTTCACTGCCCTCATGACCGGGATTGCCGTGGCCGCCAAGGTCATCACCCGCGAAGTGCGCCGGGCAGGTCTGAGTGACATTCTCGGCGCGACCGACACCAGCAACTCGCATGGGGAGACCCAGCAGAAACTGGACGTGCTGGCGAACGAGCTCCTCTGCAAGCTGCTCCTCAACAGCGGACAGCTCTGCGCGCTGACCAGCGAGGAGCTGCCGGGCATGCTGGAGATGCCCGAGAGCGCCAGCAATGGCCGCTACACCCTGGCGTTCGACCCGCTCGACGGCTCCAGCAACATCGACTACAACGTGAGCATCGGCACCATCTTTAGCATCCACCGCCGCGTTACCCATTCCGGCCCCGGCACCGAGGCCGATCTCCTCCAGCGCGGCAGCCGGCAGGTAGCCGCCGGCTACGTGGTCTACGGCAGCAGCACCATCTTTGTCTACAGCAGCGGCGAGGGCGTCCACGGGTTCACCCTGGACCCCACCATCGGCGAGTTCGTGCTCTCCCACCCGGACATCCGGACCCCGCAGCGCGCCAAGACCTACAGCATCAACGAGGGGAACCGCAGCCGGTGGACGACCGGGACACGCTCCTACGTGGACTACGTCCGCAGCCCGGAGCGCGCCGGCGGGCCGTGCTCATCCCGGTATGTGGGGAGCCTGGTGGCGGATTTCCATCGCAACCTGCTGAGCGGCGGGATTTTCCTCTACCCCGGCGATCTGAAGAGCCCCAACGGCAAGCTCCGCCTGCTCTACGAAGCCGCCCCCCTCGCCTTCATCGCGGAGAACGCCGGCGGCAAGGCCAGCACCGGCTACCAGCGGATCCTGGACCTGGAGCCCACGGAGCTCCACCAGCGCGTGCCGCTGATCATCGGCTGCGCGGAGGACGTGCGCGAAGCGGAGCAGTTCATCCGCCGCGAAGACGGTCCCCGCCCCACCTCCGCCAAGGCCGCGTTCGCTACGCCGGCGGCCTGATCTCGGTGGTCGGTGTTTGGTGTTCGGTGTTCGGAAAGACCCAGGTGCAGAGATGGGGCGTTCAGGCGTTCGGTAACCCCGAGGCCCGTGGCGATCGCCGCTACCGGACCCGCCAGCAGGTGTGATCGACGAGTTCCGAGTTCCGCTTGCAACCCGATAGCCCTGCCAGAGTCTCCGAACCGAACACCGAACACCGAACACCGAACACCAAAAAACGGTGAACCGGCCATCAATGCGCGCGTCTACGGATGAGGCGAGGCTCCTCGCCTCATCCGCCTTCTGGATCACCGAGGCGGTCCCCACTTCTGATCTGGAGGAAGAGACATGCACGTTACCCGTCGTATCTCCGCGGCATTGCTGGCCGGTGCGCTTTCGCTCTCGCTCGCGGGCGCCGTGTTCGCCCAGGCGCGCGGGGGTGGCCGGCTCCAGACCGTGCCCGCCGCGATCGTCACCCGCCTGAACCTGAACGACGAGCAGAAGGCCAAGTTCCAGGCCGCGGCAGACACCTACAAGGCCGAGAACGCCACAGCGCAGGCGCTCACCACCCCGAAGGAAAAGCGCGCCGCTTCCAAGGTCGCACGCGAGAAGTATGATGCCGCCGTCCGCGCGGCGCTGAACGCCGATCAGCAGAAGCAGCTCGACGGGTTCCTGGCGGAAGCCAAGGAGTTCCCGATGCTGGGCACCAACGCTTCGCAGATGGTGGGGCTCAACCTGACTCCGGAGCAGAAGTCGAAGATCCAGGAGATCGGCGCGAAGTATCAGCCGGAGCTGAAGAAGCTGCGGGACTCCCAGAAGGACGCCACGGATAAGCAGGCGGTGATGGCGCAGATCCGCGAGCAGCAGGGCAAGATGATGGGCGAGATCCGCGAGGTGCTCACCCCCGACCAGCGCAAGCAACTCCCCGCCGGCCGGAAGAAGCAGCAGTAAGGCAACCGCGCCGCTCCTGCAGCGGTCAGCCTGATGGGGCG
>JAJFMS010000051.1 GCA_020696885.1 Armatimonadota bacterium
TGCCGCCGCGCTGGGTAGCGCCGTTGTAGTAACGGTGCTCATTACCCGGCGGTCCGGCGGAGCCGTAGCCGGGGAGGAAGTCCCCGAGATCATCGCGGACTGCTTTGATCGCATCCACCGCATTGAGACCGAGCTACGCCGGCTGAAGCCCGACGTCGAGTCCCTCGGTTAGCCTTTAACAGGGCCGCCCCTCCACGGGCGGCCCTGTTTGCGTTCCCGGACCATCACATAAACCCAACCTGGGGCTTACAGGATTTAGACCTAAAAGGTTGAACAGTCAAGTATCCTATGACCACGGAGCAGCTTCTCAAGGACAACCCGCCTTACGCGGCCCTCTGGTATCTCGCTAGAGCCTACCATTCCCTGGTTAACCGCCTCAATCCGTTCCTCGAGGCCCGGGGCATCACCGGCGCCCAGTTCGGGGTGCTTCGCTGTCTCTCCGACGCGGGTGCCGAAGGGCTGATGCTCAGCGAGCTTTCCCGGAACCTGATGGTGACGTGCGGCAATACCACGGGGGTGGTGGACCGGCTGGAGCACGCCGGTTACCTGCTGCGTGAGCGGCAGGCCGACGATCGGCGCGTGGTGGTAGCCCGCCTCACTGCAGAGGGCGCGGCACTCTACCAGGAGTTAATGCCGGCCTATCAGGAGCTGGTCCGTTCGATGCTCTCCGGGTTGACGGTTGCCGACCAGGAAGCACTCGCGCGGTTCTGTCGAGAGCTGCACATCTCTCTCGAAACATTCCGGGATCTCGTCCCAGGCGGCGCCTCCGAGGAGAGCGGCGCTGAACGAGGCGGCAGGTAAGCATTGAACGTGAC
This sequence comes from Armatimonadota bacterium, assembly GCA_020696885.1. Next base: position 816 of record JAJFMS010000051.1, read on the forward strand.
TTCGAACCCTTTCGATTGCAGGATACTCCTTCCCGCGCTCTGGCTCGCCGCCGGCTCGTGGTGCCTGGGGCCAGTGGCGGCCCAGACTCCCGCGGCCCCTCCTCCCCCGGCCCCGACTGCTCCCGCGGTCCCGGCACCCGGAGCTCCGGTCACGCCCTCCGGTGAGGCCGCGGCGCGCGCGTTTACCCTCGAGGAGGCGATTGCGTATGCCCAGGAGCACAACCCGCGGATCGCGATGGTGGCCGCGCAGATCAAGCAGGCGCGGGGGCGCGTTACCCAGCGTCGAGCGGAACGGGGACCGCAGTTCGGGGTGAATAACAACGTCTTCCGGCAGGGGCCGGTGATTCCTAGCGGGATTCCGGGTGCGGCTCCGGCGGTCCCGCCCTTTCGGTGGAACATCGGGATCTTTGTGAGCCAGATCCTGTTTGATTGGGGCCAGCGCGCCTCCCGGCAGGGTGCGGAAGAACGGCGGGCGGAAGCCGCCCGGTTCCGGACGGAAGAGACGCGGAACGACGTGCGCCTGGTGGTGTCCGCTTCCTTCTTTAACATCCTGCGGGCCGAACAGATCCTGGCGGTGGCGAAGGAGCGCCAGGAGGCCGCGGCGGAGCAGCTCCGGGTAGCCCGGGCACGTTTTGCCGCGGACGTCGCCCCGCGGTTCGACGTATTACGGAGTGAAGCCGAGCTCGCGAACGCGGAGCAGGACGTCATCGACGCCCAGAATGAGGTGTCGCTCACGCAGGCAGCATTCAATACCGCGCTCGGCCGAGACGTTAACGCGGGCGTGACGGTGCGGCACGCGACGCCGGTGGCCCAGCCTGCCATCCCATTTGAGAACGCGCGACAGGCGTTGAACGCGAACCGGCCGCAGCTCGAAGCGCTCCGGCAGGAGCTGCGGGGCTCCGAGCGAGAGATTCGCGCCCGGCGGGCGGAGAACAAACCGCAGGTTGGACTGGGGGCGGCCTATGACCGGCCCAACCCCGGCGGGTTTGCCCCGACGGCCTACCGCTACAACCTGGGGCTGATCATGACGTTCCCGTTCTTCGACAGCGGTCTCACCCGGGGTCGGGTCCGCGAGGCGGAAGGGATCCGTGATGAGAACCGGCAGGCGCTGGAAGTGGCCCGGCAGCAGGCAGAGCTGGACGTACGCCAGGCGCTGCTGGACATCGACGAGGCCCGGAAGCGGATCGCGACGGCCCAGACCGAGCAGACCTCGGCGCGCGAGGCCTTGCGCGTAGCGGACGTGCGGTACCGCGCGGGCGTGGGAACCAACGTGGAAGTGACGGATGCCCAGGTGGCGCTGGCCAGGGCCGGGCAGAACGCCGCGAACGCGCAGTTCGATTACGAGACCGCGATTGCGCGCCTCGAGTTTGCGGCGGGGGTTCCGATCGACAAGTTGCTGGCGGCGCCCCCGGCCGCCCCGGCGCCGATGCCGGTGAAGTAGAGGTTGAACGGGCTATGAAGCGGATCGCAGTGATCATTGGGATGGTCGTGGTGCTGGGCACCGCGTTCGTGGTGCTGAAAGACCAGCATCGAGCCGAAGGGCTGCCGCAGACCGGAAGCGTGGCCGCGGCTCCGGCTGCCGCCGGCGGCAGTGCGCCCAAGGGGCCGCAGCCGGTGCCGATCACGGCTTCCGCGGCGCTGGCTCGCGATATGCGCCAGGTGCTGGAGGTGAGTGGTAGCCTCCGCACGGACGACGACGTCCAGATTGGTAGCCGGCTGGCCGGCAAGGTCGTGTCCGTGACCGTCAAGGAAGGCGATCGCGTCACCCGCGGCCAGGTGCTGGTGCGGCTGGACGAGCGTGAGCTCCGGGCACAGATTGCCCGGGCGCAGGCCACCCTGACCTCTTCTCGCGCCAAGCTGTCGCTCGCGCGGAATCAGTCCACCTGGAAGGATGCCAGCGCGCAGTCCGATCACGAGCGCGCGGAGGCTGGTCTGGTGACGGCCAAGTCCCGGTTGCAGCAGGCGGAAACCAACCAGAAGATCGTGGAAGTGGACACCAAGAAGAAGGTGGAGACCGCCCAGTCCGGCGTGCGCGTCGCCCTGGAGCGCCTCTCCATCGTGAAGGACGCCACGCGGAAGCAGGAGCTGCGCCAGGCAGAGCTGGCCGTCGACCAGGCCATGGCGGAGCTCGGGCAGGCGCGGGTGGACATGGACAACGCCCGGCAGGTGTGGGAGCGCCGGGCGCAGCTGTTCAAGCAGGACGCCATCGCCAAAGAAGAAGTGGACGAGGCGGACCGGGGGCATAAGTCCGCGCAGGCGCGGGTAAAGGTAGCCGAGTCCGTGGTAGCGGCTTCCCGGGAGAAGGTGGAGCTGGCGAAGGAAGGCTCTCGGGCGGAAGAGATCCGGATCGCGCTGGGGCAGCTCAGTGCGGCGGAGCGCGCGCTGGAGACCGCCCTCAGCGAGGAGCGCCGCCGCGACGTGGCCGCCGACGAAGTGGCGCAGGCCAAGTCCGCGGTCCTCCAGGCGCAGGCGGTAGTTTCCAGCTCCAAGGCCGGGTTGGTGCAGACCGCGATGTCCCGGGACGAGGTGGATGCCGCCCGGGCGGCCATCCAGCAGGCGCAGGCGGACATCGCTTTCTACGGGGCGCAGCTTTCCGACCTGACGATCCGCGCTCCGGTCTCGGGGGTAGTCTCCACCCGCAGCGTGAATGAAGGGGAGATGGTGACCACCAGCAGCGCTCTGATGACGCTGGTGGCGTTGGATACGGTGTATTTCGAAGCGCTGGTGCCGGAGCTGGAAGTGGGCCTGCTGAAGCCGGGCGCCGCCGCCACCGTGACGGTGGACGCGCTTCCAGGCCAGAAGTTCAACGGCGCCGTGCGGGAGGTGATCCCGGTGGCGGACCGCACGTCTCGCGCGTTCCGCGTGCGGATGGCGGTGCTCCGCAGTGCGAACAAGCTGCCCGCCAACAGCTTTGCCCGTGCCACCGTGTTCGTTGGGACGCGGCAGGGCGCCGTGGCGGTGGCGAAGGAAGCGGTGCTCTCGGAAGCCGGCGACAAGTACGTCTGGCTGGTCGCCGATGGCGAGCAGGGGACCGTAGCCAAGCGGCAGACGGTGGCGGTTGGGCTCGTGGACGATCGCTATGCGGAGATCACGGGGGGCCTGCAAGCGGGCCAGCGCGTGATCGTTGCCGGCTCCCCCGCCATCATCGAAGGCACCCCGATCGAGGTCTCGACCAAGTAGTTGTTTGGACGCAGGAGCGAGACTCTCTGCTCGTCGCGGGGCAATGGAGTGTTGGAGTAGTGGAGTAATGGGGATCGCCCGTACGGGCACCGACAGAGCAACACTCCAACACTCCTTTACTCCACTACTCCTGTTGCATTTCTGATCCGGAGCCTCCTTATGTGGCTTACCCGCCTATCCATCCAGCGCCCGGTCTTCGTGGTGGTCCTCATCACGACGCTGCTCATCGTGGGCCTGTTCTCGCGGTCCAAGATGCTCGTGGAAGAGCGCCCGCGCGTTGACATCCCGTACGTCACCATCACCACCACCTACCCGGGCACCGGCCCGGCGGAGATGGAGAGCCTCATTACGAAGCCGCTGGAAGACGCGGTCAGCTCCGTGAACGGGATCCGGAACATCACGTCCAGCTCGCAATACGGCATCTCCTTCGTCCAGCTCGAGTTCTTCATCGGCACCAACTCGCAGTTCGCGGCCCAGGAAGTGCGCCAGAAGGTGGACGGCACCCGGAAGACGCTGCCCCGTGACATTGACCCGCCCGTGGTGGACCGCTTCGACATCAACTCGCAGCCGGTGCTCTACCTGGGTATGAAGGGCGAGCGCCCGATCAAGCAGCTCCGGTTCCTGGCGGACACGCAGATCAAGTACCGCCTGGCCCAGGTGCCGGGCGTCGGCCAGGTGGAAGTGACCGGTGGGGACGTCCGGGAGATCCGGATCTCGGTGAACAAGGATCGCCTGGAAGCGTGGAACATGTCCATCACGGACGTGGTGAGCGCCATCTACCGGGCCAACGCGAATGTGCCCAGCGGCCACGTGACCGAGGGCCCGCGAGACTACGATGCCCGCCTGGTGGGTGAGTTCCAGAGCGTGGAGCAGATCACCAACCTGGACCTGCCGCTAACCTTTGGGCAGACCAACGTCCCGCTGAAGCTGCGCGACGTGGCGACCGTAACCGACACGGTGGCGGAGCGGCAAACGGTCACCCGGATCTGGACCCGCGACCACCCCGGCAAGCCGATGGTAGGCGCGGACAGCGTGGGGGTGACCGTTACCAAGCTGGCCGACGCAAACACCATCGAGGTGGTGGACGGCATCAAGAAGGAGCTGGAGCGGATCGAGAAAACGATGCCGGGGAACCTCCAGTTCATGGTGGTTCAGGACGAGTCCCGCACGGTCCGCAACTCCCTGGAAGACATCAACGTCTCGCTGATCCTGGGCGCGCTGCTGGCGGTCATCGTCGTCTTCCTGTTCCTCCACAACCTCCGCGGCACCCTCATCTGCGCCATCGCCATCCCCACCTCGCTTATCGCGGCGTTCATCCCGATGTACTTCCTCGGGCAGTCGCTGAACAACATGACGATGCTGGGGTTGTCCCTCGTGGTCGGGATCCTCGTGGACGACTCGATCGTCGTTCTCGAGAGTATCTACCGGCACCTGTATAAGGGTGAGACCCCGATGGAAGCGGCGCTCAACGGCCGCGGTGAGATCGGTAACGCGGCCATCATCATCACGCTGGTGGACGTGGTCGTCTTCCTCCCGATGCTCTGGATGGGCGGGATCATCGGGATGTTCCTGAAGGCGTTCGGGCTCACCGTCGCCCTGGCTACGCTCTTCTCGCTCCTCGTCTCCTTCACAGTCACCCCGTGGCTCGCGTCGCGCTGGTACCGGCTCGGGGAAGACCTGGAGCACAAGACCGGCTTCTTCCTGATCCTGGACAACGGGCTGCACGCCCTGGACCGCGGCTACCGGAAGGTGCTGGACTGGGTACTGGGCACCCCGCGCTGGTTCTCCGTGGTGGTGGCGGTGGGGCTGGTGGTGTGGCTGGTGCGCGGCGGTCTGCCGAACGACGGCGCCAGCTGGAGTTGGTTCTGGATGATGGCGGTGAGCCTGGCGATGCTGGTGGCGTTCATCGCCGCCGGCTGGTGGAGCACCGCGGGCCGGATGGCCATCTTCAGCCTGGGAACGCTGTTCTTCGTGTTCACAATGCAGGTGTTCTTCCCGCTCATGAAGATCGGGTACATCCCGGTGTACGACCAGAGCCGCCTGGGCCTCACGCTGGAGCTACCGGCCGGGGCCAGCCTGGAGCAGACCGACAGCACCGTCCGGAAGATGGAAGAGATTGTGGCGGACACTCCGGAAGTAGCGGGGGTGTTCACCACGGTCGGCAAGATCCAGGGTGGCGGCCGCGGCGCGCCGGAGACCGGCCGCCAGTTCTCGCAGCTCAACATCCAGCTCTACGAGAAGCCGGACCTCATCGAGACGATCAACCCCTGGGCGAACAAGGAGAAGCGCGCGGAGGACTGGCGGAAGCGGACCGACGCGGAGATCGCCGGGGACATCCGCAAGCGCATCGCCGGAATCCCGGGCGGGAAGGCCGTGGTCATTCCGGTGCGCGGGTTCAGCGGCATCAGTGCCCCGGTGCAGGTGGAGCTCCTTGGTTTCGACCTGGTGCAGATGAAGCGAGTGGCGGAACAGGTGCGGGACAAGCTGGCCAAGGTTCCGGGCGTGATCAATCCGGACATCTCTCTGCGCCCCGGGAAGCCGGAAGCGCAGGTGACCATCGACCGGAACAAGGCCGCGCAATACGGCCTGGACGTCACTGCCATCGGTCTCGCGCTGCGCAGCTCGTACGAGGGGAACATCGACGCCAAGTTCCGCGAGCAGGGTGAGCAGTTCGACATTCGGGTTCAGTTTGCGGAGCTGGACCGCAGCCGGATCGACGAGCTCGGGAGCATCGTGGTGGGCCGCGTGAATGCGGACGGCGGCCGGCAGGCAGTGCGCCTCAACCAGGTAGCCAACATCACGATGGGCGAAGGCCCGAATAAGATCGAGCGGAAGAACCGCCTCCGCAAGGCCACGGTGAGCGCTTACGTGCTTCCGGGCGTGGTGGCGGTGAAGGTGAATAACCAGATCGAAGCCGAGATCAAGAAGATGACGCTGGGAGACATCAAGGTCTCCGCGGGCGGCGACGCGGATCGCGCGCGCACCGAGTACCCGCACCTGATGCTCTCGCTGGTCTTCTCGTTCGTGCTGGTGTACCTGTTGATGGCGGTGCTGTTCGACAACCTGATCCACCCGCTCACGATTCAGCTCTCGCTCCCGATGGCGATGATCGGTGCGGTGTTGGGCCTGGTGTGGATGGACCAGCAGCTCTCCATCATCTCCATCACCGGATTCATCATGCTCGGCGGCATCGTGCAGAAGAACGCGATCCTGCTGATCGACTACATCAACACCCTCCGGGGACGCGGCTACGAGCGCGACGCAGCCATCAAGGAATCCGGCCCGACCCGACTGCGGCCGATTTTAATGACCACGCTGGCGATGATCGCGGGGATGGCGCCCGTGGCCATGGCGGTCGGCCGTGGGAACGAAGCGCGTGCTCCGCTGGCCACGGCAGTCATCGGCGGCCTGCTGATGTCCACGGTGCTCTCGCTGCTCATCATCCCGTGTATCTACAGCGTGTTCGATGACATCCAGGAGTGGGTGGGCAGGCTCATGAATCGGGGCAAGCGGAGCTGGCTCGTGGAGAACGCGCTGGCCGAGGAAGGCGCGGAGTAGCGGGGCGGTGTGTGGGAGTGTGGGGGTATGGGAGTGGGCGGCGGCGCAAAGCGCCGCATCTGGAGCCCCCAAACACCCATACCCCTACATCCTCCCCTGACCTCCTACGCGTCCATCATCCGAAAGAACGGTTAGTGTTTGGACAAGCCTGGGTAGACGTGAATAGGGACACTCCCCTCCACCTACCGGCGCCGCCACCTGTGCCGCCGGTCTCCCCAACCAAGTGTGGACCAATTTGTTAGTAACCCCCAGCAGGAGACCCAAGTGAGCATCCGGGTAGAAACGCATTTCCCTCAGGAGTCGGTGGCTGTCATTGTCCCCACCGGTGACCTCGACGTGCAGACGGCCCCTCGCTTGCGCGAGGCTGTCCGAGATGCGATCGATCAGGGCGCCGTACGGCTGGTCGTCGACCTGCGGGCCGTGGACCACGTGGATAGCACCGCGTTGGGAGTGCTCATCAGCACGATGCGGCGCGCCACGGACCGCGGGGGTGGGCTGAAGATCGTTACGGACAACGTGCGCATCCGGAGGATCTTCGAGCTGACCGGCCTCACGCGGGTATTCGAGCTGTGCGGGACCGAGGAAGAGGCGCTCGCCGGCAGCGGCGCGGCCTAAAGGTGGGTTGATAGGTCTCCAAAAAAAACCTAAGTATTTGCCCGAACCGTCTTTCTGGAGTGGCGTCTGGGGGGATGATTGAGCTGTTTAGCTCGATTAGGGTAATTGACTCGACTACGGTCTCCACTCCATAAACTGGGGTGGGGGCCCTTTTTTCGTGTCCCCCGAGGAGTGACGGAAATGGAACGGCGGCGTGGCTTCGGGCAGGTGCTTCGGTCGCTGGGGTGGCGCGGGGCGGCGGCCCTCCACCTCTCCCTGTGCGGCATGATGCTCGCCACCCTGGCGAGTGCGCAGCCGCCACCGCTGCCGATTTTGATCAACAAGAGCTTCGAAGGCGCCTCCCTGGGCCGGGTGGAGAAGCTGGGGGAGAACGAGCTGCGGCTGCACGTGGAGGGCCAGTACGACGAGCGCGGGCATAACCGCCAGGCCTCGTGGTACTACTTCCGGCTGGACCGCGTGCGCGGGCGTGACCTCACCCTGACGCTCACCGACTTCGAAGGCGAGTACAACGACAGGCCGGGCGCCGTGCCGATGAATGCGGACACCATCCCGGTCTTCAGCCCCGACGGACGCACCTGGCGCCACTTTCCCGCGATGGAGTGGAACGCGGAGAGGAAGGAGGCGACGCTGCGCGTCCGCCCGGAGTCCGACTCCCTCTGGATCGCGCACATCCCGCCATACACGCCGCGTGACCTCGCGCGGCTGCTGGACGTTATAGACCAGTCACCCCACGCACGCGTGGAGGTGATCGGGAAGACGGTGCAGGCCCGGGAACTGCACCTGGTGACGGTGACCGACGCCGACGTTCCGGATACGGCAAAGCGAGTGGTGTGGCTCCAGGCGCGACAGCACGCCTGGGAGGCCGGCACCTCGCACGTGATGGAGGGCGCCCTGCGCTTCATCACCTCCGAAGAGCCCGCGGCCCAGGCGCTGCGGCGGAAGACGGTGTTCAAGTTCGTGCCGATGGGAGACCCGGACGGGTGCGCCACCGGGAAGGTCCGCTTCAACGGGCACGGATTCGACGTGAACCGGCACTGGAACGAGGTGGATCTCCGGCGAAAGGAGCACCTGGCCCGGATGCCGGAGATCTGGTACGTGAAGAAGGCGCTCTACGCGCAGGTGGATTCCGGGAAGCCGATCGACCTCATGGTAAACCTGCACAACACGGAGACCGCGGAGTACGTGGACACGCTGGCGGACGATCCGTCCTCGCGGGCCCTGGTGGAGCGATTCTCCCAGGGGCTGGTGGCGCGGTCCACATTCCATCCGAGCCGCCCGCCGACCTTCACGCAGGGAGACGGGAGCACGAACTCGGTCTACCGGGAGAAGAAGATCCCGGCGCTCCTGATGGAGCTGCGGATCGGCACGAACGAGAAGCTCGGCCGCCGTCCCACGGTGGAAGACCGGCTGAAGTTCGGCGCGGCGCTGGTTCAGGAGATGGGGCGCGCGGTGGAGGGTCCCGGTTAGACACAGAGGGACACGGATTGGAACAGATGGGACACAGAATTTAGCCGCAGATGAACGCGGATGCACGCAGATGGAATGACAGAGTTCTTAGCCGCCGATGGACGCGGATGGAACCGGGGAGCGATCGTACAAGCGCT
>JAJFMS010000052.1 GCA_020696885.1 Armatimonadota bacterium
ATCAGGGAGCCGCCTCCGGAGATCCCCATGATCCAGCCGAGGCCGCTCGCGCCGGTGTGCAGGATGTGCTTGGCGTAGAACGGCATCAACACGGCCAGGTTCGGGAAGATGAAGAGCGTGGTGATGGCGGTCATCCCCAGCAGCGCCTGCAGCTCCGGACGCTCCCGCACGTACCGCATCCCTTCGCCCATGAAGTTACGCGTCGAGGACTTGCGATCGCTGGAGGCAGGCGGCCGCCGCCGGATGAGCATCAGCCCCGCGATCACGGCCAGAAAGCTGCCCGCGTTGGCGTAGAACGCCGCGGCGGTTCCCCAGATCGCCACGAACCCGGACGCCAGCGCCGGCCCGACAATCCGGGCGCCATGGAAGGTGGCCTGGTTCAGCGAGATCGCCTGCGGAAGATCGTCCTTCTCTACAAGCTGCGGGTAGAACGACTGGTACGCCGGAAGCTCGAACGCCGTGGCGATGCCGGTGGGGATGGCGATCAGGTAGACGTGCCACAGCTCCAACCGCCCGGTGGAGACGAGGACGCCCATCACCAGCGCCAGCACGAGCATGAGCCACTGGGTGTAGATGAGGATCTGGCGGCGCTCCATCCGGTCCGCCAGCACACCCCCGATCGGCATCAGGAGGAGCGTAGGCACCGCCATCAGGAAGTTGACGAACCCCAGCGCCAGCGCCGTTTTCGTCAGGTTCGCGACCACCCAGCCCTGGGCGAAGGTCTGCATCCAGGTGCCGATCAGCGAGATCGCCTGCCCGCCCCAGAACAGCGCGAACTCCCGGTGGCGCAGCACCCGCAGCACGGCGAAACCACCCTGCTGATGCCTGGATCTCGGCTCCGCCGCATTCCCCGGCGCCCGCCCGTTCGGGCCGGCCGGCGGCTCACTTCCGGTAGGGGGAGCGTCTGCTGGTTCTCTCTTGTCGTTCGTCACAGCGACAGTATTAGCTAAACCGCCGCTGCTGTGAACCCCCGAAAGTTGGGCGTTAGGGCTTGGGTGCTTGGTGTTGGGTATTTGGGGGTTCGGTATTGGGGAGTACTTTGCAGCGCCCGGATCGTGGCTGCCGCGCCAATTACCGGCACCATCCCAGCCGCCAGGATACCCGGTCGCTGCACAGGACAAGCCTGCACCCTGGCTACGGCAGGTTGCTTGTAAAAGAACCGTCATTGCGAGGGACGTCTTTTGTCCCGTGGCAATCCCGGCCGGTTACGGATCCTGCCAAACGCCGAAGCACCCGGTCCGGGACTTCGCAACCTTCGGGATTGCCACAGCGCCACGGAAGCACGGCGAGGAGTAGTAGGGACGACAGGCGCTTCGCAATGACGATGAGGGGCGGGGACGACCCGCTGCTCAACTTCGGGATTGCCTGCACAGCCTGCGCAACGGTGTCGCCTGTCCGCTACGCCTTCTCCTTCCGGCGCGCGGCGAACCTCGCCAGGCCGCCCGGCTTGCCCTTGTTGGAGAGGGTCCACACCGCGTCGATCCGATCCTTCTCCGGGAACGTGTAGCGCGCGGCGTGCATGTGCATCTCATCGTGTGACTTGAGGCTGCCGCCGCTGCCGGTGCACTCAAAGGAGATCAGGTCGGGGGTGCTGGCGGCGGTCGCCCGCATGTGCGGCTGGTTGCCGAGATGGCAGTAGTGCGTCAACACGAGCTGGTCGCCGTCCAGGTGGAACAGCGTAATCATCTCGTGGCTGGTGCCTGGGAACTCGATCTCCTCCACGGCGGAGCCGCCGGCAGTGACCCGGAAGCGGAGCGACGTGATCTCCTTTCCATCCGGCGACTGCGACACCCAATCACCGGAGAGCGATTTCAGCTGCTCGAAGCAGGCCTTCGCGCCCTGGTTCTGCGCGCGGGAGACCCGGGCCACCGACGCCACGGCACCCACGCACAGGACCAGAGTGGCGATCCTCACGACGTCTCGGCGCATCATCCCGCTCCTCCGTTACCAGACCCGACCCGATCCGGACCTACAACAATTATCGAGGACCACGGCGTCTCCCGCGAGTCTAATTAGCGGTCGCTCACCCGTCCCAACCGCTCCCCCAGGCGCGCCGCCAGCACCCGCACGTGCGGCTCCTCGACCACCGACGCGTGCTCGCCCGGCACTTCGATCACCTCCACACCGCCCAGCGCCAGCCGGCTCCAGCCGTTGGTCGGCTCGGGGATGCAGCCCACCGGCTGCACCAGGGCCCGGAACAGCGTGATCCGGCCGGCATACTCCTTCCGCTGGTAGGAGCGCGTGGCGTCGATGTGCGCGATGCCGATGTCTTGCAGCGCCTGCTCGACCGCCGCCTGCTTGCGCTTGCGGTAATGGCGCAGCAGTACCAGCCGCCGCAGCCGGTCCGCGCCGGCCCGGGCACGGACCCGCAGGTATTTCAGCTTCCCGCCCAGCGGCAGGGCCGCGAGATTCCGGGCGTGGGCGAGGAACCGCCGCGCCGGGCTCGGGAAGGTGGGATAACCGGGCGCGGTGGAGTCGAAGAGCGCCAGCAGCGCCACCTGCTCCCCGGCGGCAAGGAGCTGCTGCGCCATCTCCAGGGCCACGTGTCCCCCGAACGACAACCCGGCAAGCTGGTAAGGACCCTCTGGCTGCACCGACCGGAGCTCGCGCAGGTAATGGGTCGCCATCTCCTCGATGGTGTCGAACTCCCGGTCCCCCCCGCCGAGGGTGGTCGCCTGGAGGCCGTAGAACGGCTGGTCCTCGCCCAGGTACCGGGATAATGCCCGGTAGCAGAGCACCCCGCCGCCGATCCCGTGCACGGCGAACAGCGGTGGCCGCGCTCCGGCGGGCTGGATCGGCACCAGCGAGGTCCATTCAGCGCGCCAGCCACCGGAGCGCAACTGCTCGGCGAGCAGCGCCACCGTGGGCGCGCGGAATACGAAGGCCAGCGGCACGACTTCTCCCAACTCCCGCTGGATGCGCGCGACCAGGTGTACGGCTAGCAGCGAGTGGCCGCCCAGTTCGAAGAACCCGTCGTGCAGCCCCACGCGCGGCACACGCAGCACCTGCTGGAAGATACGGGCGAGGCGCAGCTCCAGCTCGTCGGCGGGTGGGACGTAGGCCTCGGCCGCGGAGTGCAGCAGGGTCGTGGGATCGGGGAGCGCCCGGCGATCGAGCTTTCCGCTGGGAGTAAGCGGCAGGCGGTCGAGCGGCACGAACGCGGAGGGCTGCAGGTGGGGCGGCAGCACCCGCTGCAGCGCGGTGCGCAGCTCCGCCGCAGTGGGTGGTGGAGAGGACGCGGAGACGAAGTAGGCAACCAGCGACCGCTCCGCTTCCGTCCCGAAGGCCGTAACCGCTGCGTCCTTCACGCCGGCCAACCCGCGCAGGGCGCCTTCGATCTCACCCGGCTCGATGCGCACGCCGCGCACCTTGAGCTGGCCGTCCAGCCGGCCGAGGATCGCCAGCGAGCCGTCGGTCCGGACGTAGCCGATATCCCCGGTGCGATAGAGCAGGTCGTTCGGGTCGGTCCGGAACGGGTTGGGCGTGAACCGCGCCGCATCGTCCGGCTCCGGGTGCAGGTACCCCAGGCTCCGGAACGGGGTGCGCAGCACGATCTCACCAGGCTCGCAGACGCCGCAGCGCCGGTGGCCCTGCAGGATCAGGGCCTGGGTCTGCGGCAGGGTCCACCCCACCGGCTGGATCCCGGCGCCCGGGGCTGCCGGCACGCGGTACCAGCATTTGGCAAGGGTGGTCTCCGTGGGGCCGTAGAGGTTGATCACCTCGCCCCCGGCGGCGAAGCCCGGAAAGCGCTCCCGCCACGCCCGGACCAACTCCGCCGTCAGCGGCTCGCCGGCGAGGAACAGGCAGCGCAGCGCGTCCAGGGAATACGCTCCATCCAGGGTGGTCAGCCACGACCGCACCCGTGAAGGCACCGCGTGGAGCAGCGTCACCTGCTCCCGGGACATCCAGGAGAACAGTCGATCCGCCGTCTCCAGGTCTGCCGGCTCCGGGAGGCAGAGCGTGGCGCCGGAGGTCAGCGGCAGGAGCAGCTCCCGGAGGATCACGTCGAACGATAGGCCGGTCAACTGGGCCACGCGGTCACCCGGCCCTACGCGGAACGTCTCCCGCTGCCAGTGGAGGAAGTGCGCGAGCCCCCGCCGCCGCCCGAGCACCGCCTTCGGCGTGCCGGTGGAGCCGGAGGTGAAGAAGACGTAGGCGGCGCCGTCCGGGTCTCGCGGGCTTACCGGCACCTCGCCCGCTCCCCCGCCACTCCGCAGCATTCCGGAGCCCGGCGCGACCTGGAGGGTGCGGCAGCCCGCCGGAAGCTCCGGCAAGGTAGCCATACTCCCCACCTGGACCACGAAGCGGGCGCCCGACTTGCGCAGCATCAACGCCTGCCGCGCCGGGGGAAGTGACGGGTCCAGAAGCAGTAGCGCTCCCCGCGATCCGAATACTCCCAGCACCGCCGTCACCAGCCCGAAGCTCGGCGCGCCGGATACCGCCACCACTTCGCCGTCCCCTACGGACGCTAGGGCGGCCGTGACCGCGTCGGTGGCCGACCGCAGCTCATCATAGCTCCAGGTGCGATCTCCCTGGCGGAGCGCGGGAGCCCCCGGGGAGCTCGCAACGACCCGCTGGAACGCCGCCGCAACCTGTTCGTACTCGGGCGTGGGAAGCGGAAGCGAAGGGTCCGCCAGAAGCGGCGCCGTGGCCGGCGTCACCAGAGTCAGCTCGCTGAGCCGAACGGCCGGATCGCGGACCGCCTGTTCCAGCACGCCTCGCAACTGCTGGAGCAGCAGCTCCATTCGCTCCGCCGCGAACAGCGCCTTCCGGAATACGAGGCGCAGGCGCAGCTCCTCTCCGCGGTAGCGCGCGTAGAGCAGGAGGTCCAGCTTGACTCGTAAGGCCTCATCCCGCAGTTGCTCCACTTCCAGACCGCCCAACTGCAGCTCGGAAGAGGCAGCATTGTAGAAGTTGAGCATCACGTCGAACAGCGGGTGCCGGTCCGGGTGCCGCGGCGGCTGCAGTTCTTCCACCAACCGCTCGAACGGCACGTCCTGGTGCTCGTACGCTTCCAGCGCCCCGGTGCGGACCCGGGCCAGCAGCTCCGCGAAGGTGGGGTCGCCCGCCAGGTCCACGCGAAGCGCCAGGTTGTTCAAGAAGAAACCGATGAGGCTCTGCGTCTCCGGCTGGCGGCGATCCGCGATCGGCGCGCCGATCACCAGGTCCTCGGTGCCGGCCCAGCGACCGAGCACCAGCGCAAAGGCGGCCAGAAGCACCATAAACGGCGTGGTCTGGGTGCTCGCCGCGAGTGTCCGCAGGCCGCGGGCCGCCGCCCCGTCCAGCGCCACGGTGCACTCGTCTCCCTCCTCGTCGGGGCCGAGGGAGCGGGGCCGATCCACCTGGAGCTCCAGCGGCGGCGGTGGACCGGCGAGTCGCGACTTCCAGTAGGCGATCTGCGATGCGCCGGAGCGCGCCGATTCCTGCTGCCACGCCGCGAAGTCCGCGTACTGGATTGGAAGCTCCGGCAGGCCCGGCGGAGCCCCGGAGGCGAGGGCCGCATAGGCGGTGCCGATCTCGCGCGAGAGCACCGCGGTCGACCAGGCGTCCGTGGCGATGTGATGCGTCACGTAGGTGAGGACGTGCTCGGTGGGCGAGAGGCGGTACACCGCTGCACGAAGCACCGGGCCACGCGCCAGGTCAAACGGGCGACGGGCTTCCTCGGCGAGGAGCGCGGCCAGGCGGACTTCCGGTTCCGGGACCTCTTGTAGGTCCACCACCGGGAGCTCCACCGGCTGCGGCGGCTCCACCACCGCCACCAGCGCCTCCCCGTCCAGGCGATAGGTGGTGCGCAGGGCCAGGTGCCGCGCGCTCAGATAGCTGAAGGAGTCTCGCAGGGCTCCGAGATCGAGCTGGCCCCGCAGCCGGTAGGTCTTGGGGGCGTTGTAGGCGGTGCCGAGCGGCTCCAGGCTCTGGAGGAACCAGAGGCGCTGCTGACCGTAGGAGGGGGTGTACCGTCCCGTGTCCGCCGCCCGCGAGATCCGGCCGTTCACCGACCCGGCTTCTCCCCCGTGCAGCGCCTCGGCGTCGATCCGTGCCGCCAGCCGGCGGACAGTGGGCACCTCAAGCAGCGTTCGAACCGGCAGATCGACGCCGAACCACTGGCCGACCCGCGAGATCACCTGGCTGGCCAGCAGGGAGTCCCCGCCAAGCTCCAGGAAGTCGTCTTCCACCCCCACCTGCTCCAGGCGCAGCACGCGCGACCACAGCTCCGCGAGCCGCGTCTCCGTGCTGGTGACCGGAGGCGCCGGGGCGCCGAGGAATCCGGCGCGGGTGCGGGGCGGCGCCGGCAGCGCGCGGCGGTCGACCTTCCCACTGCTCAACATCGGCAGCGTGTCGAGCGCCACGAAGGCCGAGGGGATCAAGTGGCTGGCGAGCCGGCCCTGGAGGAACCCCCGCAGCGCGGCCGGATCCACGGCGCATCCCGCGGAAGGCACCACGTACGCCACGAGCCGTTTGCCGGCAGCCCCGTCGTCCCAGGCGTGGGCGAGAGCGGCCGAAACTGCCTCGTGGCTCTGGAGCACCGCCTCCACTTCAGCGGTGTCCACCAGCAACCCGCGGATCTTTACCTGAAAGTCGCAACGGCCCAGGTGCTCCAGCGCGCCGTCCGCGCGGTAGACCCCCAGGTCCCGACTGCGATACCCGCGCCCCCCTGCCGCCACCGACCCGAACGCCTGGGCCGTAAGGTCCGGGCTGCCCCAGTATCCCACGGCCAGGCTGGGGGACCGGGCCGCGATGACGCCCGGCTCCCCGGCGGGCGCGACGCTGCCCTCCTGCTCGTCGAGGAGGAAGAGGTCGACCCCGGCCAGTGGAAACCCGATCGGGACCCGGATCCCTTCCAGCGGGGTCGCTGCATCGATCACGTAGGCGCAGAGCGTGCCGGTCTCGGTGGACGAAAGCGCGTTCAGCAGGACGCAGCCGCCTTCGAGGTATGTCCGGAAGCGCCGGACGTCGTCCGGGTGGATGAGGTCGCTCCCCAACCGAACCAGCCGCAGGTGCGGAAGCGGCTCCACCTCGGCAATGATATCCAACAGGCCCCGGAAGAGCGGCGCCGGACAGCTCAGGCAGGTGATCTCGTGCTCCGCCACCCACCGGGCGAAGCGCGGCACGCCTTCGCTGCGGATGTCGAACGGGTGGACCGCCGCCCCGACCAACAGCGGGAGCAGCAGCTCCTTCACCGAGCGGCCAGTGCCCCAGCTCACGAGGCTGCAGCGATCGAGCGGCGTGTTCTGCTGGAGGATCACCTTCTGCCGCACGTCGTGCAGCAGGCTCCGGTGGGTGTGCATCACCCCCTTGGGGCGGCCGGTGGACCCGGAAGTGAACACGATGTAGGAGAGCGAGCCCGGATCCACCTGCAGCCCGGGATCGGTGTCCGGTAGGTCCGCCCCCAGCGCGTCCACCGGCAGCACGACGCACCCCTCGGGAACAAGACCCTTCGCTTGGTCACTGAATTCGGCGGTGGTGAGCAGCGCGCGCGCACCCACGGTGGCGAGGATCCCACTGGTGCGGGCGTCCGGATCCCGGGGATGCAGCGGTACGAGGGTCTTCCCCGCCTTCAGCACGGCAAGATACGCCGTGATCGCCGCGGCGCCGGGGGCCATCAGCACCCCGACCGGCTCGGCGGCTTCCGCCGGATCCGCGGCCAGGGCCGGCGGGTCAGGGGCCGGCACCAGCCGCAGCAGCGCGTGGGCCATCCGGTTTGCAAGCGCGTTCAGCTCGACGTACGTCAGCTCGCCCGCGGCGTCTCCTACGGCCACCCTCGCGGGGTGCAGCCCCACCTGCAGCTCGAACCGGGAGGCGAGCGATTGCTCCGTCTGCGCCAGTGAAAAGTCAACGTAGCCGTCCGGGGTCGGCACCCGCTCCGGATGTCCGGTGGGTGCGCCGGAGGTCGAGGCTGCGCGCCTTACGACCGACCGCTCCCGGCTAGCGGGCTCCGGTTCGGGCTCCACCGCCGAGCCGGTCATGCCGCGGGAGCAGTAGTGCCGCGCGCGCAAACCGCGTCCGCGATCCGCGCGGCCATTTCACGGGTCCCTACCACCTGGCAGCCAGCCTCGGTCACGTCTTGGGTGCGGATCCCGCTGCGCCACACGTCCGCAATGGCGGCTTCGATGAGGTCCGCTTCCCGGGTCAACCCGAAGCTCTCGTGGAGCAACATGCAGACGGACAGGATCTGCCCCACCGGGTTGGCGCGGTCCGTGCCGGCGAAGTCGTGCGCCGCGCCGTGGTTGGTCTGGTACACCGCCGCCCCGGACGGCGAGTAGCTGGCGCCGTAGCACAGCCCGCGGGAGCGCAGCAGGAGCCCGCCCACGTCCGACATCACGTCGCCGAACAGGTTGGGGGTGGCCACCACGTCGAAGCGCCGCGGCTCCTGGATGACGTGGAACGCCGCGTAGTCGATCTCGAGCTCGCGCAGGCCGATTCCGAAGCGCCCGGTCACTTCCCGCGCGCAGTCGCTCCAGAGCGCGCTCACCGTGGGCACGCCGCTCGGCTTCACCACCACGGTCAGCTCGCCGCGGCGCTCCCGGGCAATCGCCGCCGCCACCTCGAGGAGCCGCTCTACTCGCTCGTACGAGTAGCTGAAGGTGTGCCGCGCCACCCGCCCACCAGCAGCGCATGAGCTTTCGTCCCCGGTGCCCTGGTAGATCCCCTCGGAGTTCTCGCGGATCACCAGAATGTCCACCTCTTGCGTGTGCGCCGCCTTGAGCGCCCCGGCCCCGCTGAGCTCCGGGGAGGGAAGGAGCGGGCTGATCTTACAATACAGGTCGAACCGGCGGCGCATGTCGTACACGAACCGGCCGCCGCCGGCGCCGGCCAGGACCGCGCCCCCTGCCGCGAACACCTGGTCACAGAAATCGCACACCGGCTCGCTCAGGGCTTCACCGCCTTCCCGCACCGCATCCAGTCCGATCGGGCCGCCCATCCGCAGCTCGAAGCTCAGGCCGTCACTCACGCTTTCCAGCGCCTTCAGCACGGTAAGGGCCGCGCTGACCACCTCCGGGCCGATCCCCTCCCCGGGAAGCACGCCGATGACGTGGGATCCCTCGCTGCGTGAAGGGAACGCCGGTTCCGTAACGGCATACCGGCCCCATCGAGGCGAAGTCGAGTTAGGAGCGGTAACGACAGCCGGGGGCAAGGTGGAACTCCTCTCAAGGTCCGGCACTGCCGGGGCGAGCTGGGAATGGGTGAAGACGAGGCCGCTACGGGACCTCCGGACGGACGGAGGCAAGCTAGCAGCCCATTGCACCGGAAGGTTCTATACGCGAGCGCTCGATCCCTCTTAAGGAGGCGTTTAGAAGTACCGGACCGGGGTCAGTCCAGCACCCCGGTCCGAACCCGCCCTATCCGCGGGTTGTCAAAGTAGTGGCCTGTCCGGGCAGGCCGGGAACCTCGGTTGGACCGACGACCGAGCCGACGAGCCGCTCCCGGTTACCCACCCGAGGAGAGCAAGCGAGCATTGATGGCGAACGGCGGGGCGACGCTGCGGTCTCCGAGTCGGGGCCCGATGCATTCGGTTGACCGCCGCGTTCGTGCGTGTCTTGCGTTTCAAGATGCGGTGGGATGGTCTCGATGTGGCGAATTGAGCTGTTTGGCGGCGTTCGGGTGCTTCGCGGTGGCAAGGAGACGGAGCGGTGCGCCAACCAGAAGGCGGTGGCGCTCCTCGGGTACCTGGCCTACCACCGCCGGCCCCAGCAGCGCGACGTGCTGATCGAGCTCTTCTGGCCGGACGACGATCTCTCCGGGGCGCGCCACAAGCTCAGCATGGCGCT
>JAJFMS010000991.1 GCA_020696885.1 Armatimonadota bacterium
GGATGTTGATGCTCATACCACGGTTCCTTGAGGCAGCGGCACGTGACGCCGAGCTGAAACCACACCGGCCCGACGTGCGTCTCGTAACATTCATCCCCGATGTAATACTCGCCGGTCATCCGCGAGCCATTCGGGAAGCTGTCCTCCGCACGCTCACCGTAGAGATCGGGCGTATTCAGGTACCACCGCCCCAATGATAATGCGGACTTCGAGGCGGCGCTCCCGTTACTCTCCGCGGCCCGCCGGGACTGGCTCCGGGACGTACTGGAAGAATACCACCCCGCCAGGGCAACCACGGCGAGTGCCCCTGCCAAGCAACAGCCAGTTCGGTTATTCCGACGAGCAAGGGTCACTTACAGATCCCGGTCGCGCCCGCCTCGCCGGCCCCGATCCCCGCCATCCCGGTTATTCACCCACCGAAACGGCTAAACTTTACCCGTCCCTCTCTGCCCCGGATAGCTGAAACCCCATGCGCTCGCCCCAGAACCTCACCTCTCCCGCCACCGTCGCCGATCTGCTCAAGCGGCGCAGCCTGCAGCCGAAGTCGCGCTGGGGACAGAACTTCCTGGTCGATGCCAACCTGCTGAACAAGGTGGTGGAAGGCGGGGAGCTCCAGCCGGACGAGGCGGTGCTGGAGATCGGGCCAGGCCTTGGCGCGCTCACCCGGGCGCTGGCGGCCCAGGTGCGGCAGGTGCTGGCGATGGAGATCGATCCGGGCCTCTACGAGGCGCTGATCAAAGAAACTATCCGGGGCGTGCCCAACATCCGGGTGCTGCTTCAGGACTTCCTGCAGGCGGACCTCGAGCAACTGGTGCCGGAGCATCTCGGCCCCGGCCGGCACCCGGTGATTGCGAACATCCCGTACAGCATCACCAGCCTGGTGGTGGTCCGGCTGCTGGAGCACCGCCACCTCTTCGACCGGATCGTGCTGATGGTGCAGAAAGAGGTGGCGGATCGGCTGGTCGCGGCGCCGGATACCTCGGATTACGGCTCCCTCACCCTGTTCGTGCACCTCCACGCCAACGCGCGGCGGGTGGCGAAGGTGCCGCGCACGGCCTTCCTGCCGGCGCCGGACGTGGACAGCTCCATCGTGCGCCTGGACATCCTCACGGAGCCGCGGTTTCCGGACCTCAACTCGGAAGACTACCTGGCCGTGGTCCACGCCGCCTTCCGTCAGCGGCGGAAGAACCTCGCCAACGCGCTCACGGGGCCGCCGCTCTCGTGGGATCGGGACCAGGCCCGTGCGGTCCTCGCCGCCACCGGCATCGACCCGATGCGCCGCGGCGAGACCCTCACCCCGGACGAGTTCGCCAACCTCACGCGCCAGGCGTTGCTGCTAGGCGCCGTCAAAGCCGCCCCGCCGGCCCCCACCAGCCGGCGAGGCGCAAAGCGAGCCGCCGAACGAGCCGCCGCGGAGACCAATCCGGTAGAAGCCGAGGCAGAGTAGTGGAAGGCGGCCGTAACCCCGTACCGCCCGCCCCCAACACTCCATTACTCCATGGCTCCCCGGCCTCAGGCCACCACCGCCGCGGTCACCATCTCCAGCACCCGCCGCAAGCCGTCGTCGCCGCCCAGGCTGCCTTCGTGGAACGGCGTCCGCGGTATCGGCTTCCAGTTGTCGCGGGAGCCGTCGTAGGCAAACGGCTGCGGGATCCCGGTGAGCGCCGGGTCGTACTGCCCGTTGCTGCCGCCCAGCTTGTAGATCACCACGTCCAGCGACGGCACCACGAACACCCCGAAGCCGCCGGCGCCGGACTTGTAGAACGCATCCCGTGGGGCTCCCGCCACGTGCCCGTCCGCATTGTGCTCGAACTGCAGGCTGAACGGGGTGTGCGGGTTATACGGCAGCGGCTGATTGCACTTGGCGATGTAATCGGCCGGCACCAACTGCTTGTCTCCCCACCGTCCCTGCTGCAGCAGGCAATAGGCAAAGCGCAGGGCATCCGTGGCATGCACGGCGGTGCTCCCCGCGCCGTTGGCGTGCGGCATCACGAAGTCGCCGCGGTGGAGGCAGTAGTCCCACGCGCCCCAGCCCTGCGGCTTGGCCAGGCGCTCGTGGATGTAATCCTTCAGCTCCATCCCGGTAACGTGCCGCAGCACGATCGAAGCGATGTGCGGCGCCGGCGAGGAGTAGGAGTAGCCCGCGCCGGGCGCGGTCCAGAGCGGCACGCGGATCGAGGACATGTCCAGGTCCCGGATGTTCTGCCCCGGCACCGGCGTGAGCGGCACCACCTCGCCCTTCACCACGCCGGGGGCCGTGCCTTCGCCGTGGTAGCCGGCGGACATGCAGAGGAGCTGTCCCAGCGTGATGTCCGCTTTGCGCGGATCGTCCAGCGGGAACGCTTCCGGCAGGTACTTCGGCGTGAAGACCTTCTGATCCAGGCCGTCCGGGATCTTATCCCGGAACTCATTGAGCATAATCCCACAGGCGATGCTGGTGTACGCCTTGCCGGTGGAGGCCATGTCCGGGTTGGCATTGCGGTGCGCCCGCCCGAAGTACTTCTCCAGCACCAGGTAGCCGTGGCGCACCACCAGCAGCCCACCGTTCGGGGTGCAGCGCTCGGTGAAGTCGTAGGCGCGCTGCAGCCGCTCCAGGTCCATCCCCGCCAGCTTCCGCACCGAAGCGGCGTCCTTCAGCGTGCGCCAGCCGCCCTGGCTGTCCGGTGGCGGGAAGTAGCTCTTCGACTTCGGCGCGGCCGGCACCCGGGCGGGAGCGGTCAGAGCCGCCGCGCCCAGCAGCGCCGCGCCGAGCAGCTCCCGGCGGGAAGGCGTGGGGCTGGGCTCGGCGGGGCATGCGGTCTCCGCGCCGAGGGTTCGATCGTTCTGGCTGGTCATCTGGCACCTGCTTGCGCGGAAGTCTTTGGACTCGTCGCCGCGCCGCGGGGCCGAGCCCAGTCCGCCCCATCCTTCGCCGGAAACGGCTGCGGCTCCTCTCCGCATCCGGCCGCCCGCGCGGTTGGCGGGGGGAAGCCGGCTACCGGTTCAACTGCCAGATCGTGTAGTTCAGCACGCCTGCGAACGTGACCCACGCCAGGTAGGGCGCCATCAACGCGCCGGCCACCCGGTCGAGGCGGTAGAAGCGCAGGCCCGTGGCCAGGATCGCCAGCCAGAGCAGCAGCAGCTCGAAGAACGCGGGACCCGGCGCGCGCAGCCCGAAGAAGACGATGGACCAGAGCGTGTTCAGCACGAGCTGCACCCCGAACAGGCCCAGCGCTCCGGACGCTCCGCGGGAATGGGCGCGCCAGACCCGCCAGGCAGCGCGATCCGCGTGTCCTGCCCGGGTTACCGGACTCCGTACCGCACGCGGTAGGTGAAGTACCAGGGCACCGGCTGCTCCCCCACCGTCCGGAGGGCGGTCTCTCGCAGGGTGGTCAGTCCCAGCT
>JAJFMS010000992.1 GCA_020696885.1 Armatimonadota bacterium
CGGACGTGCTGTTCCTCGCCCTCGCGTGGGGCGTGCTCCGCGCCAACCCGGACGGCACCGTGCCGGTGCCCGGCAGCCTGGTGGCGGCGGAGCCCGGTGAGCGCCGGTTCCCGCTGCCGGTGGAGTTCGACCTGGCCGTGCGCCAGCTCGCCGGCGACCTCCGCCTGCTGGACGGCGTGGGGAAGGCGGTCGACCGTTCGTTCCAGTCCAAAGGCGTGGAGTGGTGCGGGCTGCAGTTGGAGCGCGCCGTCCGCGGCCAGGCCCCGCTCGGCACGGTGTTTCCCGGCCGGATGGAGGTGGACCGCACCCGCGTGCTCCGGTTGGCCGCGCTGCGCGGCGCGGCCCGCTACGAGGACCTCTTCACCGAGTTCGCCCGCACCGGAGCCGCCAAGGAGACCGACTGGCTCCTGGTGGGCCCCTCGCACTACTGCCCGGCCTGTTCCCACGACCTCGGGCCGGACGCGGCCGCCATCCCGGGCGCCTGCCCCGCGTGCCGCGAGCCGCTGCTCCCGCACCTGGTCACGGACCTGGGCCCGACCGACGGGTTCCGCCGCATCCCGAACCCGTTCGTGGTCGGCACCCCGTTGGACACCGGCAGCAACGTCTTCATGGGCCGCGAAGACATCATCACGCAGGTGCACGACCGGTTGATCCGGCCCGCCCAGCGAACGATCCTCATCCTCATCGGCGAGCGCCGCTGCGGCAAGACCTCCGCGCTCAAGCAGCTCCAGTACCGCCTCACCGGCGACCTCACGCCGCTGTTCATCGACATGCAGGGCCTCACCGCCACGGACCTCCCCGGGTTCCTCTGGTGGCTGGCCTGGCGGATGAAGGAAGCGCTGGACGAGCGCGGCATCCAGATGGAGCTGCCCTCCTACGAGGAGTTCCTCACCGGCCCCGCGGACTACCAGTTCGAGACGGTGGTGCTCCAGGAAGTGCGGCGCAAACTGGCCGGCGGGCGCGTGCTGCTGATGCTGGACGAATTCGAAGTCCTCGCCCAGCGCGTCATGGCCGGCACCTTCGACGCCCGCGCCTTCGACTACATCCGGCACCTGATGCAGCACGGAGAGGGGATCGAGTTCCTCTTCGCCGGCACCCACGTGCTCCGGCAGTTCGCGGCCAACTACGTCACCTTCCTGTTCAACATCGGCGTCTTCCTGAACGTGGACTTCCTCCGCCCGGACGACGCGCTGCGGCTGATCCAGGAGCCGGTAGCCCAGGCAGGCGTAACATTCGCGCCGGAAGCACTGGAGTCCGTGCTGGAGCTGGCCGGCGCGCACGCCTACTTCACGCAGATGTTCGGCTTCCACCTGGTGGAGCGCCTCAACCGCCTCCGGAAGCGCAACGTGACCCGCGAAGACGTGGAGGGGGAGAGCGGCCCGGTCATCGCAGCCGGCGGCGCCCACCTGGATCACCTGTGGGGCCAGCTCGGCTCGGCAGACCGGCTCCTGATCTCCTTCTTCGTAGAGTTCTGCGGGCGAGGGCAGCGGTGCAAAGAGGAAGACCTCCTCTCCGCCACCATCCGCGACGACTCGACGCTGCGGCCGTTCGTCTTCCGCTCCGCCGTAGAGAAGCTGATCGCCGTAGGCCTGCTCCGCGAAGGCACAGAAGAAGCCGCCGACGGACGGCCGGTCCGGATGCTCTCCCTCACCGCCGAAGTCTACCGCCAGTGGCTGCTCACCTCCCACCCCTACCGGCGCCTCCGCGACGAAGGCGTCACCTGGTCATAGGAGTCAAGAGGCCACAGGCCCGGGGCCGCCCTTCTAACCCGGCCAAACCCCTCCATCCCATGGGCTCCGGCCCCTCTCCAACAAAGTTGGGGAGGGGTGCCCGAAGGGCGGGGTGGGGTCCGCCAAGCATCGCCATCCTTCTGCCTCCGGCCCCTCTCCATCGCAGATGGGGAGGTGGCCGAAGGCCGGGGTGGGGTCGCCCCCCAGCAGGGAACTCCCGCGGCCGCGTTCAACCTGTACCGGCACAACAGCGTCCCTAACCCCGGTACAGGCCCTGCATGGAATCATTCGCGTTCATCGGAACTCGCCAGCCAAAGGCGTTGCCTCGAAGCTGGAATCAGCTCTTCACGCTGGCCGCTGAGTATGCGGTGGAACTCGGCGCCGTGGTCCACTCCGGCGGAGCGCCCGGCGCCGAGCAGGTAGCCGCGGAGCGCGCGCTGCAGGCCGGGGGGAACGTGCGCCTCTACCTGCCGCGTGACGGCTTCGAGGCCGAATGGCTCGCCCGCGTGACGCGGGAGCACAAAGCGCAGATCGAGACCCTGTACTTCGATCCCGAGGTTCACCAGGAGTGGGTGGACGCGGTTCACGCCTGGCACCCCGCCGGTACGTTCCTGGCCCGCGCCTCGCTCGCCATCTACGCCCGCAGCTACGGAATGGTCCGCCACGCCTCCGCCGTAGTCGCGCTGCCGTTCGTGCGGCTCAAAAACGGCACGTCGGACCGCGGCCAGACCGAACAGGGCATCGCCATCGCCCGCGAGTTCGAGATCCCGCTCTACGACCTCTCCGTAGACGGCGATCGCGACCGCCTGCGAGCGCTGATGGGCGTCTGATCCGCTGGCTGCCATCAGGCCCCCGTCAGGGGCGTTCGGTAGGATAGACAGGTCCGTTCACGGCCTGCCGGGCATTGGCCAGGCCCGCTCGACCAAAGCGCAAGGGGAATCTCCCGTCTGGAGGGCGGCTGGGGATTCAATCCCTCGCCAGGCTCGCTACCACACGCCAGACGCGTTCCGCAGTCCTGGAGGGACGACCGACTGTTAGCCCCGCGTTTATGGAAATTGAATAAATAACCGCGCAC
>JAJFMS010000053.1 GCA_020696885.1 Armatimonadota bacterium
GTTTCGCCGTTCTCGAAGTGCACCACCATGCTGTTGATGCGCGCCGGGCTGTCCGTCACGCGGACCATGATCGCCCGGAACCGCCCGCGGGTGTTGACCTCGATCGTGTCCCGATCGCGGCGGCCATCCACCGTCTTGGAGCCCAACCGCACCATCCCGCGGCTCGTATTGCGGCCGCGATCACGGTCGCGGTCGCGATCACGGTCGCGGCGATCATCGAACGGGCCGGCGGTGGCGATCGACGGCACAGCGAGGGCCGTCAGGATCCCCGCGAGGATCAGGCTGCGTCGCGTTTTATATGACGTGATATTCATCACCATTCACTCCTTGTAGATCGTTGCTGGAGAGCGTCTCGACCCGGTCACCTGGACCGGTGCAACCTCTCTCCGTTCACTGTCAACGACCCGTAGCGCGGAGCACAGGTTCCATCTGGAAGTTGGAGGCACGGCCGGCGGATCGTCTGACCTACGGTTTTCCCCAACTTCCGACTCCATTCAACCAACCGCTTTCAGGAGACTGTCGATCTCCGCAAGCTCCGCTTCCGACAGCACCCAGCCGGCGGCCGCGACGTTGGCCCGGACCTGTTCCACGGACGTTGCCCCGGCGATGACGGAAGCCACGGCCGGACGCGTGAGCAGCCACGAGAAGGCGAGCTCCAGGATCGTGTGCCCGCGCGACTCCGCGAACCGGATCAACGCATCGGTGGCGGCCAGGTTCTTCTCGTTCAGGAACCGATCGCCGGCGTTCGGATCGGTCAGGCGGGTCCCCTCCGGCAGCGGCTGACCAGGCCGATACTTCCCGGTGAGGAGCCCGCTGGCGAGCGGGAAGTAGGGCAGAAACGCGAGGTCGGCGCGCTCGCACTCCGCCAGCACACCGTCCTGCTCGGGCGCGCGCTGGAGCAGGCTGTACTCGTTCTGCACGCTCACAAAGCCCACGCCGCCGGCCGGAATGGCGGCTTCGGCTTCCCGGAGCTGCTCCACGGAGAAGTTGGAGCAGCCGATCTCCCGGACTTTCCCTGCCTGCACCAGTTCGTTGAGGGCGCCGAGGGTATCCGTGATCGGGACGTCCGGGTCCGGACGGTGGAGCTGGTAGAGCTCGATCCGGTCCGTGGCCAGCCGCCGCAGGCTGTCTTCTACGGCTTGACGGAGGTACTCGGGCCGCGCTCCCTTCCGCTGCGGGTCCACCTCCATCCCGAACTTCGTGGCAACCACCACGCGGTCCCGGCAGTCCCGGAGGGCCAGCCCCAGGAACTCTTCGCTCTTCGTGCCGCCGTAGATGTCGGCCGTATCCAGGAAGTTGATGCCCGCGTCCAGCGAGGCGTGGACCACCCGCGCCGTCGCTTCGGCATCCAGCCGGCGCCCGAAGTTGTTGCAGCCGAGCCCCACCACGGAGACTTCCAGCGAGCCGATCTTTCGTAGCTTCATCCGTTGCGTTCTCCTCGTTGTACCGTCCGTCATCAGGATACTCCGCGCAGCCGGCCCGCCGCCACAGAGCCCCGCGGCGGCAATGCCTCCCGTCGAGGTGTTTGCCTGTACTACAGCCTGCCTGGCCGTCGCATTTCATTCTCCGCGGCGCGGGGTAACTACGGCTGGAAGCACCGGAGAACGGGAGATGACGATTATGAAACGGAACATGAGGCGACTCGGTGGGCTTGTCGGATTTGGGCTTCTGGCCTGCGCAGCGGCTGCTACGGCGCAGCCAGCACGTGCGCCGGCCGCGCCGCCTACAAATGTGGCGCTCATCGGAGTGACAGAAGTGGGAGGGAAGTCCCAGGCCTGGCTGGTCGACCTCGGCACCCGCCGCCGCGAGACGGTGAGCCCGGGGCAAGAGGCGTTCGGTTACCGGGTCCGGAAGGTGGACCCGGAGCGAGTGACGCTCACGCGCGGTGGGCAACAGTGGGTGGTTCGGCTGGGCGAGAAGCAGGTCCCGGTGGCGTCCGCCCCGAGGCCCGTCGCGCTGCCGGACGTGCCGGTCGCCGAGCCGCGCGTGGCGCGTGAAGTGGACACCGGCGCACCGGAATATGTCTTCTCAGCAGAGCTCGAAGAGCTTCTAGCGGAGCCTCGCGCGCCAGTTACCACCGGCGGAACGACGGACGCCCGGCGAACAGCGGCCGGCGATCCATTGCCCTACCCGGGGCACGGCTATCAACCCGGCTACGACGTGCTGCCTGAGTTCGGCGCCGGGTACGGCTTGCCACCGGGCTACGGCTTTGACCCACGCTATCCGGCGGCGGTTGATCCCTACACGGGCTATCCTACCTATCCTGGGCTCTATCCGGGAATGGCCCCGGAGCTCTCCGGCTACCCCGACTACCTGGGTCAGCCCTATCCAGGTCAGCTCTATCCCACCTGGCCGCCACCCTACGGAATGAGCGGCGTGCCGATCACTACCGGTCCGGACTTCCTGGGGAACGTTTCCGGCCCGCGTGCCCCGCGCTGGAACAGCCAGACCTCTCGCCGCCGCAGCACCTACTTCGGCGGCAGTACACCGTCCAACCCGCAGACCCAGCGCCGCCGCCAGACCTTCGAGCCGAGGTAGGGCTTTGGAAGTGCGAACTCCGAGGTACGAAGTGCGAGTAGGAGCCCGCGTCCCGGGAACGGCCGCGAGACGGCCACACCAGGGCGCGGCTCCGGCGCTACCCGCCACGCCGCCGGCTGGAACGTCAACGCTACTTCCGTAGCAAACAACCGTCCGCGTGCTCTAACACCCAACACCCGGGTGCCCCCTGGGCGATCCCAACACAACACCCCCCATCATCCTTCCGCCTTCATCCTTCCGCCTTCATCCTTCATCCTTCCCATCCTCTCCCGGATGATAAAGTGAGACTCTGAAGCAGCGCGGTGCGAGAGGTGGGCGGGTGCAGGACTCCGACGAGCAAGCGGACGGCAATGGGGCCGCCGCGGGACCTTACGCAATCTTCCGGAACCGGGACCTGGTCCGCTACCTCCTGGCGCGCAACCTCGCCCGCATCGGCGCCCAGGTCACCGCGGTGGCCATTGGTTGGGAGCTTTACACCCGAACCCGGGACCCGATGGCCCTCGGCCTGGTGGGCCTGGTCCAGTTCGTGCCGGTACTCCTGCTGGCGATTCCCGCGGGCCACGCGGCGGACCGGTTCGGGCGCAAGCAGATCGTGCTCGTCGCGCAGCTCATGCAAGCGGTCTGCGCGCTCAGCCTCGCCGCCGTCTCCGCGGCGCACGGGCATGTGTCGCTGGTATACCTGTGCCTGCTGTTTGCCGGGTGCGCGCGGGGCTTCAGCGGTCCCGCCACGGCCGCGATGGTGCGGCAGTTCGTGCCGCCGTCGGACTATGAGAGCGCAATCAAGTGGAGCACCAGCGCCTTCCAGATCGCGTCCATGCTGGGGCCTACGCTTAGCGGTTTGGTGATCGCGACAACGCACAGCGCCACGCCCGCTTACCTGCTCGATGCCGTGCTCAGCACCGCTTCGTTCCTGCTCATCGCCGGCGCCATCCCGCACTACGAGCAGGGGCGCAGCATGATGCCGGTATCGCTGGAGAGCCTGACCGCCGGGCTCCGCTTTGTCTGGCGCACCCGGATCATCCTCGCCACGATCACGCTCGATCTTTTCGCCGTGCTCTTCGGCGGCGCGGTGGCGCTGTTGCCGGTCTACGCCACGGACATCCTGCGCGTGGGACCGGCGGGACTGGGCTGGCTGGAAGCGGCGCCCGCCGCGGGCGCGGTCTGCATGGCGCTGCTGCTGGCGCACCGCCCACCGATGAAGCGCCCCGGGATCGCCATGCTCTGGGCCGTCGCCGGCTTCGGCGCCGCGACCATCGTCTTCGGGCTCTCCCGCTCGTTCTGGCTCTCGTTCGCGATGCTGTTCCTCACCGGCGCCCTGGACAACATCAGCGTGGTGGTGCGCAGCACCCTGGTGCAGACCCTCACCCCAGACGAGATGCTGGGCCGCGTCTCGGCCGTGAACCAGGTGTTCATCAGCAGTTCCAACCAGCTCGGAGCGTTCGAGTCCGGCACAGTAGCACGCCTGGTCGGCCCGGTCGCGGCCGTGGTGATCGGCGGCATCGGCACGATCCTGGTGGTCACCGCCGTGGCGACGTCCTGGCCGGAGGTGCGGGCGTTCGGAACCCGGCCAAACCCGGATCCGGAGCCGGCGGGATGAATCGCGCCGGGTGCGCAAGTGCCGTGAGTGGGTTACAATCGAGGGAATAGTCCTCACCTTCCCTGCCCGCCATCGGGTGCCGGAGACTTCTATGGATCGAGAACAGTACCGAACGGGCCGGCGCGCCTTTCTCGGCACCCTGGCTACCGGTGCCTCCTTCTTCACCGTGCCCGGGCTCTTCGCGGAGGAGCTTACCCGGACTCCGGCGCAGACCGAGGGACCCTTCTACCCGGACCACCTCCCGCTCGACCAGGACAACGACCTGATCATCCTGAGCAAATCGCTCACCCCGGCCATCGGCCAGGTCACCCAGCTCAGCGGCCGAGTCCTCGACTCCAACGGCTCCCCCATCAAGGGCGCTGTGGTGGAGATCTGGCAGGTGGACGGCAACGGCATCTACCTCCACTCCAAGTGCCCGGGCCGCGAGAAGATGGACAAGAACTTCCAGGGCTTCGGCCGGTTCGAGACCGCCTCCAGCGGCGAGTATCGGTTCCGCACCGTGAAGCCGGTGCCGTACCCCGGCCGGACTCCTCACATCCACTTCAAGGTGAAGAAGGGCGACAAAGAGCTCCTCACCAGCCAGTGCTACATCAAGGGCGAGCCGCTCAACGAGCGCGACGGCGTCTTCCGCGGCATCCGCGACCCGAAAGAGCGCGAAGCGATCCTGGTGGCGTTCAACCCGATTCCCGGCTCCAAGACCAACGAGCTCGCCGCCAAATTCGATATCATCCTGGGGGTTACTCCGGGGACTTCATAAGGAAGCGAGGAAGTTAGGAAGTCAGGAAAGGGTCGGGATTGATCAGGAAGCCGGGAGACCAGGAAGGAACGGATAGGCTGCAAATCATTGGGCCTTCAGGTTGCCCCATAGGCCCTGTCAGGGGCGTTTGGTCGGATAGGTAGGTCCTTCAGGCCCTGCAGGGGACGCGTCTCCCCCGTCCACTCGGCCGTGAACGGACCGGGCTACGCAAATGAACGCCCATCAGCGGGCCTCCCACGCTTCCCATTCCCTTCCTGGTCTCCTGGCTTCCTGATCAAGTCTCAATTCATTGCTTCCTAACTTCCTAACTTCCTGATTTCCTCATCGAGTCCTCATCGGCAGGAATAACCGTCCCCCTGCCGAACCTGCGGATACCGGGTCCGTTTTTTGGCCCGTCTCCGGCCGCGTGCGCCAGGATACTCGTGAGCACCGGATCCCCCGCTCCCCAGATGGAAACGGCCCACGTCCTCTTTATGGACATCGTGGGGTACTCGCGCCTGTCGATGGACCAGCAGCGGGACAGCTTTCAGGCACTGCAGGAAGTGGTGCGAGCCACGCCGGAGCTCCGGCAGTTGCTGGAAAGCACGGACACCCTCTCCCTCCCCACCGGGGACGGGATGGCGCTGGTGTTCTTCCACGACCCGATCACCCCGCTCCGCTGCGCGCTGCACATCGCCGGCTCGGTGCGCACGCACGTGAGCCTGCCGCTGCGGATGGGGCTGCATACCGGGCCGGTCTACCGCGTCCAGGACATCAACACCCACTCCAACGTCTCCGGGGCCGCCATCAACATCGCGCAGCGGATCATGGACTGCGGCGACGCCGGGCACATCTTGCTGTCGCGGGAGATTGCAGGGCTCTGCCAGCAGGCCGGGGCGTGGCCGCTGCAAGACCTGGGCATCTGCGACGGCAAGCATGGGGAGCGCCTCCACCTCTTCAATCTCTACACCGGAGAGCTCGGCAACCCACGCCTCCCGGAGCGGCTCCGAACGCTCCTCTCGGCGGATCCCCGTGGCCGCGGCACCGCCAACCCACGCGTGGCCCTGCTTTACAAGCGGAACGCCTACCCGGATAACGACCTCCTGGACGTACTGGAGGAGCGGCTGCGCGCCGCAGGCTGCATCCCGTTCGTGGATCGCCACCTGGAGATCGGCGTGACCTGGGCGCGGGAGATCGAGCACAAGATCCGGGACGCGGACGCCGTCATCCCGCTCATCTCCGCGGCTTCGGCCCAGAGCGAGATGCTCGCGCTGGAGGTGCAGACCGCCGCCGAGACCGCCTACCGGCGCGGCGGCGTCCCGCGGCTGCTGCCGGTC
Source organism: Armatimonadota bacterium (assembly GCA_020696885.1). The sequence goes on from JAJFMS010000053.1 coordinate 6,209, forward strand.
CGCATCGCTTACGACGGCCTGCTCCCTGACGCGCTCGCGGCGGTGCTGGACCCGATCGAATACGCGCTCTGGCAGAGCGCCGCGGACACGGAGCGGATCGCCGAGGAAGTGGTCCGGGCGGTGCGGGACGGCGCGCGGGTGCCCACCCTCCCGCGCGAGCGGTTGGAGCCGGTGGGCGGCGCGGTGCCGCTCGACTCCGAGTTCTACGTTGTCCGCCCCGCGGACGACGAGCTCCGGTCCGCCCTCGTCCGCCGCGATAGCATCGTGCTCGTGAAGGGCGCGCGGCAGATGGGGAAGACCTCTCTTCTCGCCCGCGGGCTCCAGCATGCCCGGACGTCCGGCGCACGGGTGTTCCGCACCGATTTCCAGAAGCTGAACGCCCAGCACCTCGTCTCCGCCGACACCCTGTTCCTCAAGCTCGCCGAGTCGATCTCGGATCAGCTCGGGCTGGACTTCGTGCCGGAGACCTCCTGGCAGACCCGGCGAGGACCCAGCGAGAACTTCGAGCGGTTCTGGGTGCGGCACGTCTTCCCCAGCCTGGACGAACACCTGGTGTGGGGGCTGGACGAAGTGGACCGACTGTTTACCTGTGACTTCGGCACGGAGGTGTTCGGGCTCTTCCGCTCCTGGCACAACGAGCGGGCGCTGGACCCGGACGGCCCCTGGAAGCGGCTGACGCTGGCGATCGCCTACGCCACGGAGGCGCACCTCTTCATCGCGGACATCAACCAGTCGCCGTTCAACGTGGGCACGCGGCTGACACTGGCGGACCTCAACCTGGAGCAGCTCAACGATCTCAACCGCCGGCACGGCTCCCCGCTGCGGAGCGAGGCGGAGCTGGCCCGGTTTGCGCGCCTGCTTGGCGGGCACCCATACCTGGTCCGCAAGGGCCTGCTCAGCCTGGCCTCGCAAGACATGGACCTTGAGACGCTGGAGCGCGAGGCCCATCGCGACGAAGGAGTCTTCGGGGACCACCTCCGGCGGCTGCTGGTATTGCTGGCGCGCGAGCCGGTGCTGTGCGACGCCATCCGCGCCGTGCTCCAGGATCGGCCCTGCCCTTCGCCAGAAAGCTTCTTTCGGCTGCGCAGTGCCGGCGTGGTGATCGGCACTTCCGCCAGCGACGCCCGGCCGCGGTGCCGCCTGTATGCTTCTTACCTCCGCGGACATTTCCTGGACCGATGAGCACCGAAGGCGCCGATTTCTACATCACGGGAGGCACGCTCCGCGCGGATGCGCCGTCCTACGTGGAGCGCGCCGCGGACCGGGAGCTGTACGACGCGCTGTCTCGCAGCGACTGCTGCTACGTGCTCACCTCCCGCCAGATGGGCAAGAGCTCCCTGATGGTACGCACCGCCTTCCGCCTGCGTGCCGAAGGGGTGCGAGTGGCCGTGCTGGATCTCACCGCGATCGGCCTGAACCTAACCCCGGACCAGTGGTACGGCGGCCTGCTCCGACGCATGGCCCGGCAGCTCGATCCCCGGCGCGGCCTCGAGGACCGGGTGGACGACTACTGGACCGAGCATCCGGAGCTGAGCCCGCTGCAGCGTTTCACGGACGCGCTGGAGCACGTGGTGCTGCCCTACGCGTCCGCCACGCCGGCCCCGGCCGACGCTCCCGCGCGCCCGGCCCTGGTCATCTTCATCGATGAGATCGACGTGGTGCTCAGTCTCCCGTTCAACACGGACGAGCTGTTCGCGGCGATCCGGGCGTTCTACAACCGCCGCGACGAGAACCCGGACCTCCGCCGGCTAACGTTCTGCTTCCTGGGCGTGGCAACCCCCTCCGACCTGATCCGCGAAGCCCGGATGACCCCGTTCAACATCGGAGTCCGCGTGGAGCTGTGCGACTTTACCCCGGCGGAGGCCCTCCCGCTCCGGCACGGGCTCTCCGCAGATCCCAGGAAGGGCGAGGCGCTGCTCAAGCGGGTGCTGCACTGGACCGGTGGGCATCCCTACCTCACGCAGCGCCTCTGCCGCAGCTTCTCCGTTGAACCGGCCGGCGAGACCTCGGACGCGGTCGACGCGGTGTGCGGGAAGCTCTTCCTGGCCGCGGGAGCCCAGGATCGCGACGACAACCTGCTCTTCGTCCGGGAGCGGATGCTTCACGGCACGGACGACCCCGCGGCGCTGCTCACCATGCTGATGCAGGTGCGGCGCGGCGCGCGCATCCCGGCCCGCAACACCGATCCGGTCGTCGAGCAGCTGTTGCTCTCCGGGGTCGTCCGCGCCAGCCGCGCCCGGCTGGAGGTGCGCAACCGGATCTACCATCACGTGTTCGCGCCCCAGTGGATCACCGAGCATATGCCGGATGCGGAGGTCCGCCGGCAGCGTGCCGCGTACCGCCGGGGTCTTGTTCGCGCAACCGCCTTTGCCGGCAGCATTACGCTGGTGGTGGCGGCGCTCGGGTTGTACGCCTGGGATCAGGCGGGACGCGCCGAGCGGTATGCGCAGGCGAGGACCCAAGAGTCGGAACGCGCGGCTGCGGAGTCGCGGCGCGCAACTAGAAGCGAAGCGAACTCGAAACAGCAGACGTTCCGCGCGAACCGGGAGCGGAGCGCGGCTGTCAAGGCCCGGGCGGCCGCCGTGCGCCTGGCGGCGGCCCGTGAGCGGGCGCTCAAATACGCGCATGGTCAGCAGTTGGTGGCGGAAGCGGCAACCGGGCGCGCCCTGGGGGCGGAACAGACCGCGCGCAACGAAGCTGCCACCACCCGCCGGCTGCTCTACGCGGCCAACGCTCACCTCCTCCAGCGCGAATGGGAAGCCGGCAACTTCGCCCGGGTGCACCAGCTTCTCGCCGACAGCCGGGACCACCCGGACCGCGGCTTCGAGTGGGCGTTCTGGGAGCGGAAGAGCCATCCGGAAGAAGCGCTGCTGGTAGGCCACACCGACGCCGTGACGGCCGCCGGCTACTCCCGGGACGGCCGGCTACTCACCGGCAGCGCGGACGGCAGCGTCCGGCTGTGGTCTCCGTCCGGCAGCTCACGGCTGCTCCTCACCCAGTTCGTCTCCGTTACCGCGGCCGCGTTCAGCCCGGACGGCTCGCGCATCGTCACGGGCGGGGGTGACGGTGGGGTCCGTATCTGGGACGCCCGGACCGGCCGGTTATTGGCTCTACTGCCGGGCCACACCGGCATCGTCAACGCGATCGACTGGTCCCCGGATGGCAGCCGGCTCCTCTCCGCCAGCGAAGACGCGTCCGTGCGGATCTGGAACCGCACCGGAGGCGAGTACCGTCGCATCCTGAGCGTGGGAAACCCGGTGCGCGCGGCCGTGTGGTCTCGGGACGGCCGGCGGATCGTTACCGGGACGGCCGAGGGCGGTCTGGCGGTCTGGAACGCGGAGACCGGCCAGCGCCTCGCAGCGTCCCCGCTCTCCCCGCGCGCACTGGGCTCCATGGTGGTCTCCGCCAGCGGCCGCACCGTAGCCGCCGCCGGCGCTGAAGGGGTGATCTACCTGTGGGACCTGGACAAGCAGGAGGTGTTGCGGCGCATGAAAGGACATTCGGCCGCCGTCACCTCCGCGACGTGGACGGCGTGGCCCGCCGGTGGCGAGTGGCGGCCGCGTCGAGCGTCCCGGTACTGGAGCGGAACCGCAGCGTGCGCGGCATCGCGTTCTCACCGGATGGGGCGATACTGGCGACGGCCTGCGCTGACGGTAGCCTGGGGATCTGGAACGCCCGGAGTGCCACCGAGCTCCGGCGGATCCGCGGCCACGACCGGGGCGCTGCCTCGATCACCTTCGACCGGACGGGGACCCGTTTGCTTAGCGCCGGGGCCGACGAGATGGCCCGGATCTGGCGCGTCGCGGACGGAAGCGCCATGGGCCACGTGGAGGGACATACGGGCGACCTTAACTCGGCGCTCTTCTCCGCGGACGGCGTTCGGTGCGTCACCGCAAGCTGGGACGGGACCTCGCGCTTGTGGAACCTCCGGCCGCAGCACGCGCGAGGCACCTTATCCGAGGACGGAGTCCAGGTACGCGCGGCTCGATTCTCGGCAGACGGCAAACGAGTGGTGACCGCTCGCGATGATGGGACGGCCACCATCTGGTCGATCGAGGAGCCGAAACCGCACCCACTGCGCCGGCTTACCGGCCACACCGGCGAATTGCGAGACGCCGCCTTCTCCCCGGACGGCAACCTGGTCGTCACCGCCGGCGCCGACGGCACGCTCCAGCTGTGGCCCGCAGGGGGCTTCGGTGCGCCCCGCGTACTCCGCGGCCATACCGGGGCTATCACCGCCGTGGCCTTCTTGCCCCGCCGGGTCGTCTCCGCGAGCCTCGACGGCACCGTCAGGCTGTGGGACCTCCTTACCGGCCGCGAGTGCCTGAGCATCGACGCCGAGGTGGGCGGCCTGAGCGCGGTCGCGGTCTCCCCTGATGGTCGCCGCATCGCCGCCGGGGGCGAGCGGGGGGTTACGTTCTGGGATGCCGCCAACCCCACGGACGCGGAAGCCTGGGCTCGGCAGGACGACGCACTCCCCGACCGTCGCGCCCGGGCGCGGAAAGAGCTGAGCGAATTCAGCGCGCGGAGCCTGCAAACCCGCATTCCCCCGCGGCAGCCGGGCACGCCGGCACGGTTGATCGATCTAACGCCCCACTACAACGCCCTACTCACCGAAAGCTGGCACGACCTGGCGCGGCTCCCCGCAAACGACCTCTCCGAACTGGGCTCAGGTCAGGTCTCTCTTCGCGGCACCCTATTCGACGTCCGCGGGGTCGTCCAGCTCCAATATCCGGCTCGCGGGCGAGACCACCGGGACTACCCGCGGGCGGTCAACGGGATTCGGATCCGACAGCCGTGCCGGCGGCTGGTGTTTCTGCACGGCGCTTCCGGGGGGACGAGCCTCGCCGATGTAGGCCTCCGGATCGGGACCTACCGCATCCGTTACGCAGATGGGGTTACCCACGACGTACCGCTATCCTACGGCATCCACCTGCGGGA